>JACCVA010000212.1 GCA_013698435.1 Nocardioidaceae bacterium
ATCGATACGACCAGGTTGTCCTCGGTGATGACCGGCTGCGGCGGGAACGACACCACCTGCTCGCGCAGGTCGATGATGTAGCGGACCCGGTCGACGAACGGCGTCACGATGTTGAGGCCCGCCGACAGTGTGGTGCGGTACTTGCCGAACCGCTCGACGATGCCCGCCCGCGCCTGCGGGACGATTCGTACCGCCTTGAGCAGCACGACGATCGCCAACAGAACCACGATGCCCAGCACGATCAAAATCCACATGGCGCAGACCCCCTGAAGGTATGTGAACGAGCGCGCACGCGCGTCGTCGGAGCACTGACTTTATCTGATCCGTCGTCTCGGTCCGGCCGACTGCAGATGCGCCGCCGTCGTGGCGGCGAAAGGCTATCCGATTGGGTAGACGACAGCGGTAGCGCCGTCGATCTCTGCGACGCCCACCTTGTGGCCGGGCTCGACCACGGTGCTTTCGTCGACGCTGCGGGCGGACCAGACCTCACCGTTGAGCTTCACCCGGCCGGTGTGCGGTGTGACCCGCTCGAGCACCAGCCCGCTCTTGCCGATCAGGGCGGCTCCACCGTGTTGCAGGGTGGGGCCCGAGTGCAGCCGCTTGACGATCGGGGGACGGACGAAGGCGAGCATGGCGATCGCGACCGCGACCGCAGCCAGGATCTGCACGACCAGGTTGAGCCCGATGGCCGCCAGCAGGCAGGCGACGAGGGCACCGACCGCCATCATCAGCAGCCCGAGGTCGAGCGTCGCCATCTCGGCGCCCGCCAGCAGCAGGGCGACGACCAGCCATACCTGCCAGTCGTGAGTCTGGAACCAGTCCATGCAGAAGAATCTAGCGGAAGCGTCCGTCAACCACGTCGATGCGAGCTGATCCGCCGACGTGCGCTGTAACGACCGGCCGACTCGTCGAGTGACAGGCTGAGGCCGAACGTCACGGACAGGTTCTCCTCGGTGAGTGTCTCGGCCATCGGCCCCGCCACCACGATCTCACCGCGCCGCAACATCAAGACGTGCGTGAAGCCGGGCGGGATCTCCTCGACGTGGTGGCTCACCAAGACCGTGGCGGGCGACGTTGCGCCCATGGCCAGAATGCTGAGGGTGCTCACCAGGTCCTCGCGGCCGCCGAGGTCGAGGCCAGCGGCCGGCTCGTCGAGCAGCAGCAGCTCCGGGTCGGTCATCAGAGCCCGGGCGATCTGCACACGCTTGCGCTCGCCCTCACTCAACGTGCCGAACGTGCGGTCGGCAAGGTGGAAGGCTCCTACCTCCTCGAGCAGCTCCGCGGCTCGGGCGTGGTCGAGCTCGTCGTACTGCTCACGCCAGCGGCCGATGACGGCGTACGACGCCGACACCACCACGTCGGCGACCTTCTCACCCCGTGGGATGCGGTCCCCGAGCGCGGCGCTGGTGAGCCCGATGCGGGGGCGCAGCTCGAACACATCGACCGTTCCAAGGACTTCCTGGAGCACCTCCACCAGGCCGTCGCTCGGGTGCAGCTCGGTGCTGAGCAGCTGTAGGAGGGTCGTCTTCCCGGCACCGTTGGGACCCAGAACCACCCAGCGCTCGTCCTCGTCGACCTTCCATGACAGCCGGTGGAGGAGTCGGGTGGTCCCTCTGACGACGGAGACGTCAGCCAGCTCCACCACCGCGGCCATCGATCTCCTCGCCTCACCTGTCGCCTGGCAACGCATCCTCGTGCACGAGCATGGTACGGCGTCGGCCACACTACAATTCTTGCGTGCTCAGCTTGGCTGCCTCGGCGCGTCTGGCGTGCTGGCTCAACGCCTGGCTGCGCGGGGCGGTGAGCGCCGACTCCCTCATCGCTGCCGTGATGGGCAGGCAGACGGTCGTCGCGTTCGGTGGCTTCGGCACGACTCCGCTGCCCCCTGCCCTGCTGCTCGGTCAGCTACGCGCCGAGAAGGTGAGCCGGGTCAGTGTCGCGCTCCCGGTGCCTGGAGACCCGTTGGGGCTCGCCGGCCCGGCCGCGTTCAACGCAGAGGTGCTCGACACCGGTGAGGGCGTGGTGCTGCACGGCAGCGGGCGTGGCCTCGTGCCGCACACGCTCGGGTCGACCACCCGGTGGGAAGCCATGGCCGCCGAACCCCCGGCGTACCTGCCCGACGTCGGCTCGGCGGACCGCTCACTGCGCGAGGCCATCCGGGTAGCAGCCACCGAGCTGGCCGACCTCGACGTCGCCGCCTGGAACGCCGACGTCGCTGACGAGCTGATGAACCTGCGTACGCCGGTGCCGTTCGACGGTGCGGTCACGTTCCCGTCACCGGCCGCGGCCACCACTGCAGTGCAGGGCGCCCGTTGTCTGACGATCGTGGCCATGGCGTGGCGCGACGTGGGTGGTGCCCTGTCGGCGACGGTGGCGGCCCGACGTCACGAGGCCCTGGCGCCGCTCGATCACGCCGCCCGCAACGCACTCGTCGCGGCCTGCTCCAGCCCGGACGGGCGGTAGCCCCGGTAAGGTCGCCACGCGATGACCGAGACCCCCACGCTGCTGATGACGCTCACCGGCAGGGACCGCCCCGGCGTCACCGCAGCCATGTTCGAGACGTTAGCCGGGTTCGGTGTGCAGGTCCTCGACATCGAGCAGGTCGTGCTGCGGGGACGGCTGCTGCTCGGCATCCTGATCACCGCTCCCCGCAACGTCACCAGGCTGCGCCAGCAGGCCGAAGCGACCGCAGCGGGGCTCGGCATGGAGCTCGAGGTGGTGCCTGGTCAGGGAGACAACGCCCGTCGTCGCGACGGTCGAGCTCATGTGACCGTGCTCAGCCGGCCGCTCACACCTTCTGCGGTGGCAGCCGTGACCGGCAGGATCGCCGACACCGGCGCCAACATCGACCGGATCGTGCGGATGGCGCGCTACCCCGTCACCGCCATCGAGTTCCATGTCTCGGGCGCCGACATCGGCCGGCTCCGCAAGGTGCTCGCCACCGAGGCATCACGGCAGCGCGTCGACGTCGCGGTCCAAGACATCGGCCTGCTGCGCCACGGTCGTCGCCTGGTGGTGATGGACGTCGACTCGACCCTGGTCCAGGGCGAGGCGATCGACCGGCTCGCCGAGTATGCCGGGGTCGGCCCCCAGGTCGCCGAGGTGACCGACCAGGCCATGCGAGGCGAGCTCGACTTCGAACAGGCGCTTCGTGACCGCGTGGCGCTGCTCGCCGGCCTCGATGCTGCGGTGCTCGACCGTGTGTACGACGAGATGGCGCTCGCCCCGGGCGCACGAACCCTCGTCCGCACGCTCAAGCGTCTCGGCTACTCGTTCGCGATCGTGAGTGGCGGTTTCAGCCAGCTCACCGATCGGCTCGCCGCCGACCTCGACATCGACTATTCGACCTCCAACGAGCTCGAAGTGGCCGACGGCAAGCTGACCGGGAGGATCGTCGGTGAGGTGATCGACCGCCGCGGCAAGGCGGCCGCGCTGCGCCGGTTCGCCCGCGACTCGCAGGTGAGCCTGGACCGTACGATCGCCATCGGCGACGGCGCCAACGACCTCGACATGCTGGCCGCGGCCGGTCTCGGCATCGCCTTCAACGCCAAGCCCGCCGTCCAGGAAGCCGCCCACACCGCGGTCAACGTGCCCTACCTCGACGCAATCTTGTTCCTGCTGGGGATCAGTCGCGAGGACATCGAGGCCGCCGACGCCGAGCACGGGATCACCACACCGCATCCCGACCTGGGCTGACGCCGCCCGCATCGGTGAGGGTCAGGCGCCCATCGCGTGGTAGCCGCCGTCGACGTGCACGATCTCACCGGTCGTCTTCGGCAGGAAGTCGCTGAGCAGCGCCACGATCGTGCGGGCGGTCGGCTCCAGGTCGTTGAGGTCCCAGCCGAGCGGCGCACGCTTGGCCCACTCCTCCTCGAACAGCTCGAACCCGGGGATCGCCCGGGCTGCCAACGTCTTCAGCGCTCCGGCCGAGACCAGGTTGGAGCGGATCCCCTTCGGTCCGAGGTCCCGGGCCAGGTAGCGGTTGCAGGCCTCCAGCGCGCCCTTGGCGAAACCCATCCAGTCGTAGCCCGGCCAGGCCACCGAGGCGTCGAACGTGCAGCCGACGATGCTGCCTCCGGGCTGCATGAGCGGCAGGCAGGCGGTGGCCAACGCCTGGTAGGAGTACGCCGACACACGCACCGCGTGTGCCACGTCCTCCCACGGCCCGCCCAGGAACTTGCCACCGAGGATCGTCTCCGGGTTCCCGTAGGCGATCGCGTGGACGACCCCGTCCAGCCCGTCCACGTGCTCACGGATCTGACTCTCCAACCTGGCGAGGTGGTCCTCGTCGCTGACGTCGAGCTCGAGGACGGGCGGTTCCGTCGGGAGCCGGCCGGCGATCCGTCGCGTGATCGCCAGCGCGCGCCCGAAGTTGGAGATCAGCACAGTCGCGCCCTGCTCCTGAGCGACCTTGGCCGTAGCGAAGCCGATGGACGAGTCCAGCGTCACTCCGGCGACCAGGATGCGCTTGCCGTCGAGGATTCCCATCAGATCAAGCCTTTCGTGAAGGTGCTGCGTTCGGGCTGGCGCGGTGCAAGGTGGTGCCGGCCGGTCAATGGCCCATGCCGAGTCCGCCGTCGACGGGTATCACCGCGCCGGTGAGGTAGCCGGCTTCCGGCGACGCAACCCAGCGCACCACACCTGCGATCTCTTCGGCCGTGGTGAAACGCCGCAACGGGATCGCCTGCAGGTACTCGCGACGCTTGTCCTCGGGCAGCTCGGCGGTCATGTCGGTGTCCACGAAGCCGGGAGCCACCACGTTGGTCGTGATCGAACGGCTACCGAGCTCACGTGCCATCGACCTCGCCATGCCGACGAGACCCGCCTTGCTCGCCGCGTAGTTGACCTGGCCGGCCGAGCCCAAGAGCCCTACCACCGACGAGATCAGCACGATGCGGCCACGCTTGAGCCGGAGCATCCCCTTTGCTGCCCGCTTGGCGACGCGGAAGGAGCCGGTCAGGTTCGTATCGATGACAGTGGCCCAGTCGGCCTCGGACATTCTCAGCAACAAGGTGTCGCGGGTGACGCCGGCGTTCGCCACCAGAACCTCGACCGGGCCCTGCTCGGCCTCGATCGTGGTGAAGGCGGCCTCCACGGCGTCGGGGTCGGTGACGTCACACTGGACGCCGAGGAATCCGGCCGGTGGCTCTCCCGTGCGGTACGTCACCGCCACCTCGTCGCCTGCCTGCGCGAACGCCTCTGCGATGGCGCGGCCGATGCCGCGGTTGCCACCCGTGACGAGCACTGATCGTCCCACCGTCACTCCTCACCCGCTGCGCCTCGACAGCAACCGCGCCTCCCATGGCGGGGTCGGCGACCGACGCTACCGGTTACTTGACCGTACGACGAACCGTCGGCCGGGGACCCGCCGTCACGACTGTGACGAACGACGCTCGGGGCGGGCAGGTAAAGCCTTCGCCACGGCGTACGGTGGAAGTTGAGGAGCCCACGTGAACCAGCCTTCGGACGAGCCCGTCAGCATCACCTCCGCGCGAGTCAGCCACAGCCAGGATCTCAAACGGCGTCAGCGCCGCTACCTGTTGTCGATGATGACGCGCACGATCTGTTTCGTGCTGGCGATCGTCACGGACGGGCCGGTGCGCTGGGTCCTGGTCGCCGGTGCGGTGTTCCTTCCCTATATCGCGGTCGTCCTCGCCAACGCGGGCGACACCCGGACCGTCTCGGGACCGCCGGCGTACCACGCCGACGAGCTGCCGGCCCTCGAAGCCGGCCCCAAGGGGCAGCCAAGCGTGCCGTCCAGTGAGCAACCGCGAGGGTGACGTGCAAGTAGTGTCTCGCTGGCCCCGCTGCGGGCCGCGTGCAAGACTGGTCAACAGGCGATCCGTTTCCCCCGTCGGAGAGCCACGTGTGGTGCCGGGCGACCTCCCCCCGTGGTTGTCCGGCATCACTTCGCTACCGGCGGTCACTCGATGACAGAGGATGCCGAGACCGACACGGCACTCGTCTGCTCAGCCAAGGGATGTACAGCGACCGCCACGGTGGCGTTGCTGTGGAACAACCCGAAGCTGCACACCGCTGACCGGCGCAAGACGTGGCTGGCCTGTGACGCACACACGCGCACGCTGGGCGACTTCTTGGCCGCGAGGGGCTTCCTGCGCGAGACGGCTCCGGCCGACGGAACCTGAGGGCTGCGGCCTGGAGCGGCGGCCCTTTCGTATCTGCCGTCCGGTCAGCCGCCGATCGCGCTCATCGAGCGCACCGGCTGCAGAAAGCTCTCGTCGTCGATCCCGTGACCCGGCCGCTTGGACCACATCGCGATTCGCCAGCGGTCGGCGAGCTCCTCGTCGGAGGCGCCGGCACGCAGCGCCGTACGCAGGTCGGACTCCTCGCGGGCGAACAGGCAGTTGCGCACCTGCCCGTCGGCGGTAAGCCGGACCCGGTCACAGTCGCCGCAGAAAGGCCGCGTCACCGAGGCGATCACTCCGACGGTGGCCGGGCCCCCGTCCACCAGGAACAGCTCGGCGGGAGCACTCCCCCGCTCGTCGGGGTGGTCGCTGAGGTCGAACTCGGAACGCAGCGACGCCAGGATCTCGTCAGCCGTGATCATCTGCTCTCGACTCCAGCTGTGCTGCGCGTCAAGCGGCATCTGCTCGATGAACCGCAAGTCGTAGCCGTGCTCGAGACACCAGCGAAGCAGCTCGGGCGCCTGGTCCTCGTTGTGCCCGCGCAGCAGTACAGCGTTGATCTTGACCGGCGTGAGGCCGGCCCGGGCCGCGGCCGCGAGTCCCTTGACGACGTCGTGGAAGCGGTCGCGGCGGGTGATCGCCTTGAACGTGTCAGCGCGGACGGTGTCGAGACTGACGTTGACCCGGTCGAGTCCCGCCGCGGCGAGCGCGTCGGCGACCTTGTCGAGGCCAAGGCCGTTCGTGGTGACCGCCATCTGGGGGCGGGGGCGCAGCTCGGCGGTCCGCGCCACGATGTCGGCGAAGCCACGACGGATCAGCGGCTCACCCCCTGTGAACCGCACCTCCTCGACTCCGAGGTGGGTGACGGCGACATCGATGAGCCGGACGACCTCGTCGTCTGTCAGCACCTCGGGCGTCGGCAGCCAGTCCAGGCCCTCGGCGGGCATGCAGTACGAGCACCGCAGGTTGCAGCGGTCGGTCAGAGACACGCGCAGATCGGTCGCCGCCCGACCGTAGCGGTCGAGCAGTGACGTCGCTG
>JACCVA010000251.1 GCA_013698435.1 Nocardioidaceae bacterium
CTGTGGAAGATCTCCGGGCTCGTCTCCGGGTGGAACTGCACGCCCCAGGCCGATCTCCCGAAGCGCGCTGCTTGCACGGTCCCGTCGGGTGAGGTGGCGAGCTCGACGGCGTCGCTGGGCAGCCGGCTGACGATGTCGCGGTACCATTGCAGCGCCGGGGCGCCGTCCGAGACCACGCCCAGCAGTCGGTCGTCTCGCCCGGCGGCGTTGGGACGAAACGGCGTCAACCCGCGCGCATAGCCGTGAGTGTTGCGGCGTACCTGCCCCCCGAGGGCAACGGCAGCCAGCTGGTGGCCGAGACAGATGCCGAGGAACGGAACCTCGTCGGTCACGGCAGCCGCAATGAGACCCTTCGTGTCGGTGAGCCACGGGTGGGCGGCGTCGTCGTTGGCGCCCATCTCGCCGCCGAGCACCAGAAGGCCGCCGTAACCGTCGAGCTGGTCGGGCAGCGGTTCGGTGTGCGCCGGCCAGGCGTCGTACTGAAGGCCGGCGTCGCTGAACCACTCCCCGAACCACCCTGGTGGGCAGTCGTCCTCATGCATGATCACCAGCAGTCGAGCGCTCACCCAGCGAGGTTATCCGACACTCGCCCGGGCGCTGCAGCGACGATCGCCGGGCCTCAGAGCACGGGCAGCATCCGCGCCCGCTCGAAGTCGGTCACCTGCTGGCGGTACTCCTCCCATTCCGCGCGCTTGTTGCGCAGGAAGAAGTCGAAGACGTGCTCGCCGAGCGTCTCGGCGACGAGCTCGGACCGCTCCATCACACCGATCGCGTCGTGCAGGTTCTGTGGGAGCGGGGCGATCCCCATCGACCTGCGCTCGCCCTCGGTCAGGCTCCAGACGTCGTCCTCGGCGCCTGGCGGCAGCTCGTAACCACCTTCGATGCCCTTCATCCCGGCCGCGAGCATCACGGCGAAGGCGAGGTAAGGGTTGGCGGCGCTGTCGATCGAACGCAGCTCGACCCGGGTCGAGGCGCCCTTCGTCGGCTTGTACATCGGGACCCGCACCAGGGCGGACCTGTTGTTGTGGCCCCAGCAGACGTACGACGGCGCCTCTCCTCCGCCCGCCAGCCGCTTGTAGGAGTTGACCCACTGGTTGGTCACGGCAGTGATCTCGGCGGCGTGCTCGAGCAGGCCGGCGATGAACATCCGGCCGGTCTTGGACAGGTGGTACTCCGAGCCGACCTCGAAGAAGGCATTGTTGTCACCCTCGAAGAGGCTGAGGTGGGTGTGCATCGCCGAGCCCGGGAACTCGGTGAACGGCTTCGGCATGAAGCTCGCGTGCACACCCTGGCTGAGCGCGACCTCCTTGATCACCACCCGAAACGTCATGATGTTGTCGGCCGTCGACAGCGCGTCGGCGTACCGCAGGTCGATCTCCTGCTGGCCGGGGCCGCCCTCGTGGTGGCTGAACTCGACCGAGATGCCCATCGACTCCAGCATCGTGATCGCGTCGCGCCGGAAGTCGTGGGCGATGCTCTGGCTGGTGTGGTCGAAGTACCCGCTGCGGTCGACCGGCTCGGGCGGACTGCCGTCGCGGGGCCGGTCCTTGAAGAGGTAGAACTCGACCTCGGGGTGGGTGTAGAAGGTGAACCCCTGGTCGCTGGCCTTGCTCAGCGTGCGCTTGAGGACGAACCGCGGGTCGGCGTACGACTGGGACCCGTCGGGCATCATGATGTCGCAGAACATCCGTGCGGTCGCCGGACCCTCTCCGCGCCAAGGCAAGATCTGGAACGTCGACGGGTCCGGCTTGGCGAGCATGTCTGCCTCGTAGACGCGGGCGAACCCCTCGATCGCGGAGCCGTCGAAGCCGATCCCCTCCGCGAAGGCACCCTCGAGCTCGGCCGGCGCGATCGCCACCGACTTCAGCGACCCGAGCACGTCGGTGAACCACAGCCGGACGAACTTGACGTCGCGCTCCTCGAGCGCCCTGAGCACGAAGTCTTCCTGCTTACCCATGCGCCCATCATGCCGCCACCGTGTTTCGGGCGCGTTACGCATCGACCGGCTGTCAGATCTATTCAACTGATCGGTTGACAACGACGACGCACTCGTTCTACGGTTGTTCAATCAAATGGTTGAACAAAGGAGCAACGACATGACCGCAGACGCGCTGTCGAAGGTCTTCTCGGCGCTGGCCGATCCGACGCGACGCGACATCGTCGCCCGACTCGCCGTCTCGGACGCCACCGTCAACGAGGTCTCGGCGCCGTACGCAGTCTCGGTGCAGGCGGTCTCCAAACACCTGAAGGTGCTGGAGGACGCCGGGCTCATCAGCCGTTCTCGTGATGCTCAGCGCCGGCCCTGCCACCTCGAAGCGGAGGTCTTCGACCTGATGACCACATGGATCGAGCGCTACCAACGCGAAGCCGAGGAGCGCTACGAGCGGCTCGACGCCGTGCTGGCAAAGCTCGACACCGACAGCAGTACTCATCCCACCGACCAACCAAGCAACGACCGGACAGGAGCAGCATCATGACCGCTACGACCCACCCCCAGACCCAGATCACCGCCGACCCGAACTTGCCGACGCTGGCGATCGTGCGGGAGTTCGACGCCACCCCCGACAAGGTGTTCCGCGCCCACGTCGACCCCGAGCTCATCGTGCAGTGGCTGGGGCCGGACGACGTCGCCATGCGGCTCGACACCTGGGACCCGCGGACCGGCGGCAGCTACCGCTACGTGGGCGAGCGAGACGGCGAGGAGTTCGGGTTCTTCGGCGCTTTCCACGAGGTGCGCCCCAACGAGCGCATCGTGCAGACGTTCACGTTCGAGGGCGTGCCCGACGGGGTGAGCCTCGAGACGGCCACGTTCGAGGCGCTGCCCGGCGGGCGGACCCGCCTGACTGCTCTCAGCGTCGTCGACTCGATCGAGGCGCGCGACGCGATGGTCGCGAGCGGGATGGAGTCCGG
>JACCVA010000260.1 GCA_013698435.1 Nocardioidaceae bacterium
AAGTGGGTGCTTTACAGATGTTGTCGCCAGCACGCGTGGCGCTCGTAGGCTCTGTGAGCAAGTCGCTCGCTCCGGGGCTGCGCCTTGGCTGGGTCGTGAGTCCACCGGGGCTGGTGGGGGACCTCCGCATGGCGAAGCGCGACGACGACTTCGGCACGGGTGTGCTGGAGCAGTATGCCCTCGCACGCCTGATGGAAACCGGCGAATACGACCGTCACGTGAGACGCCTGAGGCGGCACTACCGCAAGCGCCGCGACACCATCGTCCATGCGCTGCGGCGGGAGCTTCCCGACGCCGTTATCGAGGGTTACGCCGCTGGGCTGCATCTGCTCGTGCGACTCCCCCCGGATGTGGAGGAGGAGCGGTTCATCGCGGCAGCAGAGGCGCAAGGGGTCGCCCTACTGGGGACGTTGCGAATGTATGGAACGTTGCCCCCTCAGCCAGGTGTCGTTATCGGATACGGGCGGACGTCGCCCACGATGCTCGAAGAAGGGGCGCGACGACTCGGCGCCGCCTTGGCTACGGTGAGACAGACCACGCCACCAACCCGCTCCGCACGGGACGGACAAGCGGCGACACAGCGGCGACCCTCTACGGCCGTGGACTACTTCTGAGTTGGCGCTCAGGAATCCGACGCCTCCCACAACGCACTTGCGGCGGTTCACCGCGGAGAAGGTAACCACGGGTGGAGAAGGCGCAGTCGTCCTACTTCTCGGTCGGGATGTTCCCCTCTCCCGAGCCGCAGCCCCGGCCGGGAAATTGACTGTCCACGAACAGTTAAGGCATTCAGTTCTCGCTTCAGCACCGAGGCACTCTCCCTCGGTCGAGAGTCTCCTTGGGGCCAGTCCCAAGTGTGCTTGCGTCGCTGTGGCGACGAGGTGGCTGACTATGCACGATCCATTGCATGAAGGGATGCGTCATTCCGCGATCGATGACAGACGAAGCGTCGCTCATGCCGCTGAGCGGGCGCCCCGGATCGGCGGTTGCCACCGTTCGGCTGCATCCGGGCTCGCCGAGCGCCGGCGGCTGGCGGCTGGCGAGCCATGGCCCCTCATCCTGCTTAGCTGGGCACCCGCTGCATGACCGAACGAAGCCGCTCCTCGAGCCGCCGGTTCTTCTTCCCGTCATCCTTGAAGAACCCATCCCTGCCCGGCGGGGGCAGGAACCCGACGACGTCCATGACGTCGAAGTAGGGCTGCGCCTCCCGTCCGGTGCGCTCGACGTAGGCCGTGGCGAAGGGGTCGGCCGCCTCGTTGCCGTGAACGATCGCGATGTTGGTGCAGCAGTGCGCGACGTCCAGCCAGGCCGGGCCGAGCGAGGTCTCCACCCAGTCGACGACACCGCTCACCCGCCCCTCGGACCAGAGCACGTTCCGGAGCTGGAAGTCGCGGTGGATGAAGCGTGGCTCGAACTCCGGTGGATCGGTGCGGAGCAGCGCGAACGCCTCCTCCCACACCTGCGGGTCGGTCGCCCACGAGGGGACCTCGAACTTCGCCTCCCATGCCCAGGACTGATACCTGCGCACCTCGATGGTCGGCACGACCTCGTGGATGGTGACGAGCACGTCGGCCAGTCGACTTAACGAGGCCGCGTCCACCCGATCGACGTCGACGCGACCTGGGAGCCTGGTCATCAGGTGCGCCGGGTAGCCGCAGGTGCGGCCGCTTGCGTCGAGTGCCCGAGATCGAGGTGCAGGGATCGGTGTGCTCGCGAGCATCGCCTGGATCTGACTCTCCCGGGTCGTCAGGCCCTCGCCGTGGGTGCGCCAAGGCTCACGCGTCATCAGCCGAAGCACGACGTCGTCGCCATCCTGACTCGTCAGGACCAGCATCGTGGAGGTCCCGCCACCATCCAGCTCCTGCACCCCCGTGACAAGACCGGCCGCCCCTGCGGCCCACGCCAGCGCGGCGGTCACGTCGAGGTCGCCAGCGGTCAGCACCCGGACATTCCATCACTCAGGGGACGAACGACGGGGAACCCCCACTCATTAGTGTGACCAGGACGTCTGTGGAGATGCGTCCTTTTGCAGCGATTAGGCGCTAACCAAGGTCGGCCACGTAGCCGTACGCATCGGTGTGTTCGAGAACAATGCCCCTGTCGAACATTGAGGAAGTAAGCAGAGAGCACGTCGGTGGGACAACGGAGGGGTGGCGCTGCCGAGAAGAACTGAATCGCCCTGGGTCGGCCGGCGTTCATGAATGTCCCTCAGCGCGCTCAGCCGCTCAATGCACGCGTCAGGTGCTCCGTCCCGTCCTTCGTACCAGGTGTCAGTTGTGGTCGGTTGGAATCCGACACCCTGGTAGAGGCCGGCAGCAGCTTCGGTACCAAATCCAATCTTCACCCGCTGTGCGCCCCTCAGCGCGAGAGGATCGATTCCCGCGGTCAGCATCGCTCGTCCCAGCCCGCGCCGTTGATGCTCGTCCTCAACCCTGACGGGCTCGACCAACCCCACCTTCGTTACCGGGTCGAACCAATAGAGTGAATAGCTGACGACTCGCGCGTCGACCGTTTCAACCGCGAGGTCGAGCTCCGGGTCGTACAGCGAGCACTGACCAAGGCGCTCCCCCACGCCGTCGCCGTTCCGGTGGCGCATCGGGTGCGGTGTGTCTCTTCGCTGAGTGCGGTCGACGAGGGCGAATCCCTCAGCAAGCGACCGCACGCTTCGACGATCGGCGGCATCCATCCACGCGATGTTCGACCTCTCCCCGGCGACCAGGCCGGAACCCTCGGCCAGCTCCTCGAACGCCCGATCATCGTCGCGCACCGGCACCTCAAACCCGCCCACCGCGTGCTCACCGATTTGCTCCAAGGCCCTTACCCACATCCCTTGCGGCTCGAGACCCGACACGCGCGGAACGATGACCGGGTCACACTGCCAGAGGTCGTCCCTCCAGCTCGTCAGCAGCACCCCAGCCACCGGCCCGTGACCGTCAACCCAGAACAGCTGCTCGACGCCGTCAGAGCGCCGTGGCCTTCGCCACCACCACTGCACATCCGCGGCTTCCCAGTACCTGCCTGCCGGTCAGCTCGACGAGCCCGCTGCAGCAACTCCGTGGCCAGCATCAGGGCCTCAAGTCCCACCGCCTGAATCTCCCGCACCGACACTTCAATCTCCTCC
>JACCVA010000276.1 GCA_013698435.1 Nocardioidaceae bacterium
CCGCGGTGAAGATGATCGCCGAGCTGGAGCGGATGGACCGCGGCCGCTACGCCGGCCCGGTCGGCTGGCTCGATGCGAGCGGCGACGGCGAGTGGGTGATCGCGCTGCGCTCGGCAGAGTACGACGGCGCGACGGTCCGGCTCTTCGCCGGTTGCGGCATCGTCGCCGACTCCGACCCCGAGGCTGAGCTAGCCGAGGCCGCCGCCAAGTTCGTCCCCGTCCGCGACGCCCTTTCCCCCTGAGGCGTTTGCCATGTCAACAATGCAGCTGGCTTGTTGACATGGCAAATCTGCCGTGCGGACAGAACATTTGCCGTGCGGACATGCCATCTGCCGGAGGAGAGGGCGCTCTAACGCCCGACGTCTCGGACCGGGCCAACACGCGGCTCGGTGCCGGAACCCGAACTGGCATGCCCGCCGCTCGCCGCGTCCTGCGCCAGCCGCAGCCGACGCAGGAGGTAGCCGACCGCCGACGCCAGCCCCAGGCCGACACCCACCACGCCGAGCTGGATCAGCGTCACCGTTGTGGCACTCATCCGCGGGGCCAGCAGCAGGCCGGTGACGAGCACGAACGCTCCGAGGGCGACGATCAGCTTCTGCCCGTTGAACCCGGCGCCTTGGTCGAGTCGCCGCCTGAGGTCGAGATGAAGCGCGACGGCGCTCACCAGGTACGCCGGCAAGAAGAGCACCGGCACCCAGATCCGTAGGTCGATGCCGTTGCCCCACAGCCCCCGCATCATCAGCAGGAACGCCACCTGGGCGATGCCCAGCAGCACAAACAGCGCCGTCTCCAGGTCGTGCCGGTTCACATCCACCTCCGACGACGAGTATGGCGCTCCGAGCGCGGCGCTCTCGCATCGCCCGGGCCGGTCAGACCGGCTCGGCCACCCACCGCATCGGATCGCCGAAGCCGAGGTCGCCGATGCCTGCCGCGTCGAGCGCCTGCACCGCCAGAGTGCGTCGGTAGGCCGCGAACGTCAGCACGTGGGCGACCATCCCGCCGTAGGTGAACATCTGCGGCGGATCGCAGACAGTGTCGACGAACGTCTCGTCGAGCCGACCCTCCGCACAGACAGTGCGGATGTGGCCGAGGTACGTGGGACCCACCTCGGCCAGCCGCGCCTGCAACGACTCGATGCCCTCGTTGCTCTCGATCCTGAAGTCGTAGGCCCGGTTGTCGAGCGCGGCGTTCCACATGTCCATCTGCCCGATGAGACGTGACAGCAGCGACCGGAGCGACGACACGTCGTCACCGTCGTCGACCGACACCTTGATCGGCTTGTCGAGCTGCTCGCCGTCGAGGGTTGCGGCACGGGCGACGATCTCGCCGACGAGCCACACGTGGTGTTCGACGATCTTGACCAGGAGATCCATGGACGTTACCTCTGTTCGCGCGGGCAGCCGGAGACCGCCGGGTGGATGGAAGTGCACGCCGTTGGGGGTGTCGAGCTGCATCCGCCGACTCGGCTTGCGCCGCCAGGTCGACGGACCGACGCCGTACGCCCGCTGGAAGGCCCGCGTGAACGCCTCGTTGGACGAGTAGCCGGCCTCGACGGCGATGTCGAGGACACCCCTCTCGCTGGTGACGAGCCGGTACGCCGACCGCTCGAGAAGCACTCGCCGACGAAACCTTGCCGGTGACTCCCCCGCGGCCGCCGTGACGACGCGGTCGAAGTGAAAGCGTGACAGGTAAGCACGGGCGGCCAGGTCGTCTCCCCTGACCTCATGGTCGTCGAGGTTCGAGGCCAACGTGTCGACGAAGGTGACGAACGTGTCGGTCGCTGTGCTCATGGCTTCACTGTGGCCCGCCCACCGGCACACTGTCTTGATCGTTCTTGCGCACTCCGCACGACGGCGCTCACAGCAGGCAGCGCAGGCGCTCGCTGAGCCCCCGGCGGTTGGCGCGTGGGACCGGGAGCTCCACCACGCGGATGCCGGTGACGTCGCTCTCCAGCAGCCGACGCAGGGTCGACGCGTCGCTCGCCCGCTCGTACGCCGTACCGGTGGCGGCGCAGAGGGACGCGACGTCGACGCCGTGCGGGGTCGCGAAGACCCGCTCGAACGCGTGGGCGTACGCCTGCGCCCCCTGCTCGAGGGTGGCGAAGATCGAGCCGCCGTCGTCGTTGGCCACCACGATCGTCAGGTCCGGCCTCGGCTCGTCGGGGCCGAGCACGAGCCCGCTCATGTCGTGCAGGAACGTCACGTCACCGACGTACGCCAGCGCGCGGGTCGACGGGCGACCGAGCGCCGCCCCGACTGCCGTCGACACGGTGCCGTCGATGCCGGCCAGCCCACGGTTGCCGAGGATCAGCCGGCGCTGACCTGCGGGATAGACCGGTGCCATCAGGTCGAGGTCGCGCACCGGCTGCGACGAGCCGACGACCAGCAGCGCACCGGCCGTGACGGCGGCGGCAACCTCGGCGGCCACCAGCAACGGCAACGCGTCAGGGTCGCTTGCGGCGAGTGCGTCGAGAGCTGCGGACATCTGCTCGTCGAGCGCCCGCCACTGTCCGATCCAGCTCTCGTCATCGCTGCCCTCAGCCGCCGGCATCGTCTCGACGTGGCGGGCGACCCGTCCGGGGTCGGTGCATACACCGCTGCGTGCGCGCACCGACACGACCTCGATGTCAGACCGCGAGATCAGCCGCGTCACCGGTCGTGACAGCGTCGGGTGCCCGGTGACGATGACCCGCTGGATCTGCTCCGCAAGCGCAGACTCGAGCAGCAGCCGGTAGCTTCGCAACGCGTGCGACCCGGTGCGCGCGCCCGACGTCGGCTCCGCCAGCAGCGGCCAGTTCGCCCGTTGGGCAAGCATCCGCGCCGGCGGCCCGGAGTCGTCGCCGGCGACCACCACGGTGCGCGGGCCGAGTTCGAGCGACACGGTCTCGCCCTCGTCGACATACGGAAGATCGGCCATGGCACCACCGCCGCCGGCTGCCTGCAGACCGGTCGGTTCCGCGCCAGCGGCCGGCACACCTGCCGGGACACCTGCCGGCGCCTCTGGCGGCAACGGCTGGTCGAACTGCACATTGACGTGGGTCGGCCCCCGTCGGCGTACGGCGGCGTCGAGCGCGTCAGCAAGGCCGACGGGGTCGTGTGCGGCGATGTCGACGCCCGGTGCAGCGTCGCCGAACATTGTGGCCTGGTAGGGGCTGGTCTGGTTGGCGCCGCTGCCCCGTAGCTCAGCCGGGCGGTCGGCCGACAGCACGATCAGCGGTTCGCCGGCGTGCGCGGCCTCCAGCACCGCCGGGTGCAGGTTGGCGACGGCGGTGCCCGATGTTGTCACGACGCTGACCGGGCGGTGGGCGCCCTTTGCCAGGCCGAGCGCGAGGAAACCCGCCGTACGCTCGTCGATCCGCACATGCAGCCGCAGCAGCCCGGCCTGGTCGGCCCCGTACAGCGCGATCGCCAACGCCGCGGAGCGCGACCCGGGCGCCAGCACCACATCGGTGACGCCGCCGCGACGAAGCGCCGAGACGATCGCGGCGGCCATGGTCGTTGCTGTGTTCATCGGCCGCGACCCGCCAGTTGTCGGCGGCAGCCGTCGAGCCGCTCGAGCCAACGCCGGGTCGTCTCCTCGTCGGCGCGGACACCTTCGACCCGGGCCGGGTCCGGCCGCACCCGCCGCGCTGAAAGCATGCCGTCGACCGGCGTCATCGGATCTGCTGTCACGTCTGCCGTCAGCAAAGAGGTGGTCGCCAGGCCGCACGCGTAGGGGAGCTCCGGCAGCGCGGCCGCGAGGGCGACACCGGCGGCGATTCCTACCGATGTCTCGAGCGCGCTGGACACGACGACCGGCAGGCCGATTCGCTCCGTCAGTCGCAGACAGGCGTGCACACCACCCAGCGGCTGGACCTTCAGCACGGCGATGTCGGCTGCGCCGAGCCGTTTCACGCGCAGCGGGTCGTCGGCGCGTCGGATCGACTCGTCCGCCGCAACGGGTACGTCGACCCGGCGTCGCACGTCAGCGAGCTCCTGCACGGTCGTGACGGGCTGCTCGACGTACTCGAGTTCGAACGCGTCGAGCTCCTTGATCGCAAGTATGGCCTCGGGCACCGTCCACGCGCCGTTGGCGTCGATGCGCACCCGGCCTTGACGTCCGATCGCGTCGCGCACGGCCGCGACCCTCGCGATGTCGTCGTCGAGCGTCTGGCCGGGCTCGGCGACCTTGACCTTCGCTGTGCGGCACCCGTGCGGGCCGATGACGATCGCGCGGGCTCGAACCGGCCCAACGGCCGGGACGGTGCAGTTGACCGGCACCAGATCTCTGACCGGCTCGGGAAACTCGCGGGCGGCCGCGTCGACGGCCGCCGCGAGCCAGTCGGTCGACTCTGCGACGTCGTAGTCCCAGAACGGGCTGAACTCTCCGAAGCCTCCTGGCCCGCCGAGCAACACGCCCTCACGGTGCTCGATCCCGCGGAACCGGACGTTCATCGGGATCGAGAAGACATCCACCGTGGCTTCGTCCCCGCTCACGCGTCCTCCCCCGAATTCGTCCGACCACGCGAGGACACTCCGAGCGCGGCCGAGTCGGACGAATCGAGAAGGGTGCGGAGGCGTTGGCGATCGACCTTGCCGGAGTCGAGCATCGGCAATGCGTCCACGACAACAAGCTCGCGCGGCGCCCAGCTGCGGGGGTGCTCGTCGGCCACGAAGTCGCGTACGGCGGCAAGGCTCGGCACCACCGCAGCCGCGGCGGTGCCGCCGACCGGCCGATCAGTCGAGCCGCCGCCGGCCACGACGGCGACGATGGTGGCCCCCCACTCGGGGTCCGGCCGCGCGGCGACCGCGACGGCTCCGATACCAGGCATCGCCTGCAGGCGCGCTTCTACCGCGGGCAGCGCGATGTTGACGCCTCCTGACACCACCACGTCGTCGGCCCGGCCGACCACGACGAGCCGCCCGTCCGCGTCGAAGCGGCCCAGGTCGGGCGTGTGCAGCCAACCGTCACGCAGGACGGTCGCGGTCAGGTCGGGCTGCCCGACGTACCCCTCGAACAGCACCGGGCCCGCCAGCCGCACCTCACCGCCCGATCCCAGCGCGACGGCCACGCCGTCGAGCGCGACGCCGTCGTAGACGCAGCCGCCGCTGGTCTCGCTCATGCCGTACGTCGTCACGACGCGCATGCCGCGCTCGCGTGCCCGCGCCAACAGCTGGGGGCTCGCCGCGCCACCGCCGAGCAGAACCGCGTCCAAGCAAGCCAAGGCGGCCACCGAGTCGGCCGCGGCCAAGCCCTCGGCGGCGAGCCAGCGGTGCAGCTGTGTCGGTACGGCCGCCAGGTAGCGTCGACCGGACGCCATGGCGTTCACCGCCGAGGCAAGGTCGTCATGGTCACCCAGCCTGACCGCGATCGTGCCGGCCAGCAGTGACCGGGTCAGCACCTGCAGCCCAGCGACGTAGTGGGCCGGCAGCGCCAGCACCCACTGCCCGGCCCCACCGAGCCGGGCCAGCGTGGTGGTTGCCGAGGCGCGTAGCGCCCGCGCCGACAACGCGACCTGCTTGGCCTGCCCGCTGGAGCCTGACGTCACGACGACGAGCGGAGCAGGTTCGTCGGCGGCGAGGAACGCGTCGAGAAGCCCCTCGATGTCGTCGGGGGTGCCGGCCACGGGGCGTAGCGACGCGGCGCTGGTCACGACTCGCCCGCCACTCACGCCCGCCACCCTACGACTCCATTGCGGGCCCGAGCCGCACCTGGCACCGTCCACGTCACCCTTCGCCGTCACCGGGCGCGGTGGCTGCCAGACTGGCCGCCGAGATGGCTACCAGCGCACAGTGGCTCGAGGGCGCCCGCCCGCGCACGTTCCCTGCGGCCATCTCCCCGGTTCTCGCGGGCACCGGCGTCGCGATCCACAGCGACTCCTTCGTCTGGTGGAAGTCGCTGCTCGCGCTCGTCGTCGCGCTCGCGCTCCAGATCGCGGTCAACTACGCCAACGACTACTCCGACGGCATCCGCGGCACCGACGCGGCTCGAGTGGGACCGATGCGTCTCGTCGGGTCCGGAGCCGCTCGTCCCGCGCAGGTCAAGTCGGCGGCGTACGCCGGATTCGGTGTCGCGGCGGTGGCGGGTACGGTTCTCGCGCTGACGACCAGCTGGTGGCTTCTCGCGGTCGGCGCGGGCGCGATCGCGGCTGCCTGGTACTACACGGGCGGGACGCGGCCGTACGGCTATCGGGGCCTCGGCGAGGTCAGCGTGTTCGTCTTCTTCGGTCTCGTCGCGGTCGTCGGCACGGCGTTCGTCCAGGTCGAGGCCCTGACCGACGGCGTCGTCTTGGTGGGGTGCGGTGTGGGCGTGCTCGCGGTCGCGATCCTGGTCGCCAACAACCTCCGCGACCTGCCGACCGACGAGGCAGCGGACAAGCGCACCCTCGCCGTACGGCTGGGCGACGCCCGGTCCCGCGACCTTTTCGCGAGCCTGCACTCGGCCGCGTACGCCTTCGCGTTCGTCGCTGCCCTGCTGGTCAGCTGGTGGCTGCTGCTCGCGGCAATCTCGCTGCCCCTGTCGGCGCGCGCCCAGTCCGCCGTACGCCGAGGCGCCACCGGTGCGGCGCTGGTGCCTGTGCTGCGCGACACCGGACTGACCGAGCTCACGTACGCCGTCGGACTGTTCGCGGGCTACGTCGCTGCCAGCCTCACCTGACGAGACGAACGAGCCCCCGTCAGCTGAGGTCGCCGTCCTCGCCCCGCCGCCGCGCGTCGAAGGCCTTCTTCGCGCGCTCCGCCCGTGCCGCGACCTCGACGGCCAAGCTTTCGCGTAGCGAGCGCAGCGCGAGAAGAGCGACCACCGACGAGATGATCATCGCGATGAACGCGGTCCAGAGGCCGGTGGCCGCGCCCCACTCCAGCCACCGCCCGAAGACCAGCCAGAGCACGCCGTACGCCACTAGGAACAGCAGGGCGCGCGCGGCGGTGTAAAGGGCGAAGATCTTCACGGCGTCCTCGATCGAAGAGGCGCGGGGAGCGGTTGAGGCCGCAGCAGGGACGCCGCCCAGGGTAGTCGGGCACGCAGAGCCGCCAGTGTCCAGGTGCGTAAGGTGCCGGGGTGAGCACGCCACCCCTGGTCACCCTGGCCGACATCGAGTCCGCGGCGGCGCGCATCGCCGGGGCGGTCCGGCGCACGCCGCTGGTGCCGACCCAGCTCGGACACGCGGACGCGCCGCTGTGGTTGAAGGCCGAGTCCTTGCAGCTCGGTGGTTCGTTCAAGCTGCGAGGTGCGGCGAACGCCGTCGCCCTGCTCAGCGACGAGGAGCGCGCCCACGGGGTCGTCACGCACTCGTCCGGCAACCACGCGCAGGCGCTCGCGCGGGCCGCCCGCGACGCGGGGATCGCCGTCACAATCGTGATGCCGACCCAGGCGCCGGCCATCAAGCGGGAGGCGACCGAGGCGCTCGGCGCGACCGTGGTGGTGGTGGACATCTCCGAGCGGGCCGCCGTGACCGAGCAGATCCGCGCCGAGACCGGAGCTGTCTTCGTGCCTCCGTTCGACCATCCGGCGATCATCGCCGGTCAGGGAACCGTCGGACTGGAGATCGCCGACGACCTCCCCGACGTCGCCACGGTCTGGGTCCCGGTGAGCGGTGGAGGGCTGATCAGCGGCATCGCAGCCGCACTGAAGGCCCTCAGCCCGCAGGTCCGCGTGGTCGGAGTGGAACCGGAGCTGGCCGGCGACCTCGCGGAAGGTTTCGCGGCCGGACACCCGGTGAGCTGGAGCAGCGACCGGACGGGGCGCACGATCGCCGACGGCCTGCGAGTCACCGCCGTCGGGGACCTCAACTGGCACCACATCCGCGCCCACGTCGACGACGTGATGACGGTCAGCGAGGACCAGATCCGTGCCGCGATGCGGTCGACGATCGTCGAGGCGAAGCTAGTCTGCGAGCCGAGCGGCGCGGTCGCGGTCGCCGGCTACCTGGCACACGCAGACCGCGTCGGGCGGGGGCCTGCTGTCGCCGTCCTCTCCGGTGGCAATGTCGAGTCGTCCCTGCTCCGCGAGGTCCTCGACTGAACGACCCGGCGGCCCGAGCGCGTCGTCTCACTCACGAAGGGAGGCGTTGCCTGGGCAGCATTTGGAAGACGGGATTACATTGGGCCGGGCAGGGCGACAATCGCCGTGGCAGAACCGGAGGCGGGTACCCGGATGAGATTCCTTCTCCCGATCGTGGCGGTCGTGCTG
>JACCVA010000283.1 GCA_013698435.1 Nocardioidaceae bacterium
CTGCCGTAGCGAGGCTCCACACTTCCAGCGGCTCCACGAGGCAGCCGGCGACGACCTCAAGGTGATCGGAATCGACTGGCAGGACACCCGACCGGGTGCTGCGATCGCCTTCGCCGACGAGCTCGGGTTGACCTACCCGCAGCTAGCTGACCCGGAGGCTGCCACCCGCGCCCCGCTTCGAGTGTCGGCGCTGCCGATGACCCTGCTGGTCGACGACAAAGGCGTCGTGGTCCACACGCAGTTCGCCGTCGTGACGTCGGCCGCCGAGCTCGCCGACCTCGTCGAGCGAAAGCTCGGCGTCCGCGTCGACGTAGGCAGGCGATGACGAGCCAGCGGGCGCACGTCCCAGCGTGGCTCCGGCCGGTTGCAGCGGTGCTGCAGGGTGTCCACGCACGTGACCTGACCCGCTTCCACGCCCCGAAGGCCAGCAACCCGCGGGCAGCGTCGGTGCTGATCCTCTTCGGGGACGGGGCCGCCGGCGACGTCGCGGCGGCTGCCGACGAAGAAGTCGGCGACGACACCGAGTCCGAGGCAGAAACGGAGGTCGACGCAGACACTGAGTTCGACGCAGACATGGAGTTCGACGGCAACGCACAAGGGTCCCTGGCGGGGGCGCCGGCGGACATCCACGTGCTGCTGCTCGAGCGGGCTCACGACATGCGCTCTCACGCGGGCCAGGTGGCATTCCCGGGCGGGGCACAGGATCCCGCTGACGCCGACGAGGTCGCGGCCGCACTGCGGGAGGCGCAGGAGGAGACAGGACTGGTCCCGTCCGGCGTCCAGGTGCTTGCGACTTTGCCGGCACTGTGGCTGCCTCCGAGCAACTTCGCCGTGACGCCGGTGGTGGGCTGGTGGCAGACGCCGAACCCTGTCCACGCCGTCGACCCGGCAGAGACGGCCTCGGTGCATCTGGTGGGTCTCGACGAGCTGCTCGACCCCGCCAACCGCGTGACGATGCGGCATCCGTCGGGACACCAGGGCCCGGCGTTCCTGGTGCGCGACCTCGTGGTGTGGGGGTTCACCGCGGGGCTGCTCTCCCGCGTCTTCGCTCTCGTCGGCTGGGAGCGCCCCTGGGACAGCTCGCGCTACGTGGACCTGCCACAGCACCTCGTGCAGAGCTCGCTGCGCGACCTCGACCGGCAGCAGGTCCAGCCGTGAACGTCTTGGATCTCGCCTTGCTTCTTGCTGTCGTCGTCTACGCCGCCAGCGGCTACCGCCAGGGGTTCATCGTCGGTTCCACTGCCACGCTTGGGCTTCTGGGCGGCGGTTTTCTCGGCGCGCAGGTCACTCCGCCCCTGCTCGACGGCTTCGACCCCGGCCTCGCGGTGTCCGTGGCTGCGCTGATGATCGTGCTGGCGTGCGCGTTCGGCGGGCAGGCACTCGGAGCGTTCAGCGGCCTGCAGCTGCGGAGCCGGGTCACGTGGCGACCGGCACGGACCTTCGACGCGGTCGGTGGGTCCGTGCTCAGCGCGGTGGCGGTGCTGCTCATCGCCTGGGTGCTGGGAGTCGCGGTCAGCGGCGCACGGCTTCCCGGCCTGAACCAGCAAGTGCGGTCGTCGGCTGTCCTGCAGACGGTTGACGACGTGCTGCCCGGAGGCGCCGACAACGTGCTGTCGGCGTTCAACGCGATCGTCGACGCGTCACACTTCCCGGACTACCTCGATCCGTTCACGCAGGAGCGCATCAAAGACGTGGCGCCCCCCACCAGCCGGATCGCGCAGCGACCACAGGTGGCTCGGGCGCAGGAGAGCGTCGTGAAGATCTTGGGCGCGGCAAGCTCATGCGGGCGCAACATCGAGGGCAGCGGCTTCGTGTTCGCTGCGGAGCGGGTGATGACCAATGCGCACGTGGTGGCCGGCGTCCGCGCCCCCACTGTCACCGTCGGCGAGGGGGTCTACGATGCCGAGGTCGTCTACTACGACTCTGACGTGGACGTGGCTGTCCTGGTCGTGCCCGGCTTGGACGCCCCCGCACTGCGTTTCGACGACTCCGCCGAGTCCGGGGAGGCAGCCGCGGTCCTCGGCTTCCCGGAGAACGGTCCGTATGACGTTCGACCGGCGCGGGTCCGTGACCGGCAGACGCTGCGAAGTGCCGACATCTACGGAGACGGGACTGTCGTTCGCGACACCTACTCGCTGTACTCGCACGTGCGGCAAGGCAACTCCGGCGGACCGCTCGTCGACCGGCAGGCTGAGGTCATCGGGGTCATCTTCGCGGCCAGCGTCACCGACACGGACACCGGTTACGCGCTGGCTGCCGACCAGGTGGCTGACGCGGCGCGGATAGGCACGGTCTCACGTGAGCCGGTCTCCACCGGAGACTGCGTCGCCTGACTGAGCTGCGAGCCACGTCAGCAGCGCTCGTGTCACCGCACCGGGCTGCTCCTCGTGGGGGAAGTGTCCGGCGGAGCCGATGTCGACGGCGGCGTGCGTTCCCTCGACGTGCCGAGCCGACCTGCTCACGGCGCGCGGGCTGACCACGATGTCGGCGTGACCGCGCAGCTGCAGCACGGGTACGCCGATGCGGCTCCGCATCATCGCCGCGAAGGCGCGGCCGTCCGCCCGCAGCCGTGAGCGCACCAGCCATCGGTGGTATTCGAGGGCGCAGTGGGGAGAGGGCCAACGGCCCAGGGCGGTGCGGTACTCGGCCGCCTCGACCGCCGACGGGAAGCCGGACCCGCGGGCCGACCAGGCCGCGAGATGGCGAGCAACGTAGTCAGTGCCCATGATGCGCCGCTCGGGCAGCCACGGCAGCTGCATGGCCATCACATGCACCAAGGGTGCTCGCCGCAGCAGCTGTGAAGGACGCAGCATCTCGAGGGGGTGAGGGGCCGAGATGGCCACGAGCCCACGGACGCAGGTGGGCTGCCCGGCGGCGACGGCCCAGCCGACGTACCCGCCCCACCCCTGTCCGACCACGACGGCGTCCTGCGCTCCGAGGGTGCGGATGACGCCGGCAACGTCGGCGGCCAGCGTGACCGGGTCATAGCCTCGCGGCGTCTTGTCGCTGCCGCCGTACCCACGCAAGTCCATCGCGACGGCATGGAAGCCGGCGTCGGCAACCGCCAGAAGCTGGTGGCGCCACGCCCACCAGAACTCGGGGAACCCGTGCAGGAACAGCACCAGCGGGCCGCTGCCGACCTCAGCGACTTGGAACCTGGCCCCGTTCGCCGCTACATGTCGCAGCGTCCACGGCCCGTCCAGGGTGGTCACCGGGTCACCCAAGCGGTGGCGACCGCCGCTCAGCCGCGCTTGAGGATCTGCTTGTTGCTCTTCACCGCGGCGATGGTCTGCTCGGGCGCCCTGGCCCGCTTGACGTTCCTGATGCCGAGGTACGCCAACAAGCCGGCCAGCAGCAGGTAGACGCCGAATACGATCAAGAACGCGGTCGCCGTGCCGGCGAACCACCAGTCGAGAAACAGCGCAAACGCGATCGACACGATGACGATCGCCAGCACACCGAGGAAAGCTGCCGCCGCGAGCAGACCTGCACCCACACCTCCGAACTTGAGGCTGATCTTGATCTCCGTCTTGGCGAGCTCGATCTCGTCGCGGATCAGCGTCGAGAGGTCGCGTGACGTGTCGGCCACCAGCTTGCCGATGGTGGGCTCCTCGTCGTGCTCCCGCCGTGGGCTTATCGTCGCCATCGTTGTCCTCTCATCGGCTCGACCGGGTCACCGGCCACGTTCGACACCGAAACCCTACGGTGTCCGGCGCCGACGCGCGATCGGTAGGTCCGCGCGCCGCCGCTTGCACCTTGCTCTGGCGTTTGCCATGTCAACAAGCCAACTGGCTTGTTGACATGGCAGATCTGCCGTGGGGACAGTGCATTTGCCATGTCGACGTTACGCCGCCGAGGGTACGCGGACGCCGTACGCCGGCGAGGTACGCCGTACGCCGACCAGGACTGACGACGAACCGCCGACCACCTACGCCGATGCCGTACGCCGAGGACACGCGCGACGGCCCGCCCCGTCACTCCTCGTCGGCTTTGCCCTTGTCGATGTTGGACTTGATCGTGTCCATCACGCTGGAGTCGGCGAGGGTGGTGACGTCACCCGTCTCCCGGTTCTCGGCCACGTCTCGCAGCAGCCGCCGCATGATCTTGCCCGACCGCGTCTTCGGCAGCTCCGGCACGACCATGATCGAGCGCGGTTTGGCGATGGCGCCGATCTGCTTGCCGACATGGGTACGGAGCTCGTTGACGACGTCTTCGCCACCGTCGCCCGCACTTTCGCGCAGGATCACGAACGCCACCACGGCCTGACCGGTGGTCTCGTCGGTAGCCCCGACGACGGCCGCCTCCGCCACCTTCTCGTGCGAGACGAGTGCCGACTCGATCTCGGTCGTCGAGAGCCGGTGGCCCGACACGTTCATCACGTCGTCGACCCGGCCCAGCAGCCAGACGTCACCGTCCTCGTCGAGCTTCGCGCCGTCGCCGGCGAAGTACTGCCCCGGGAACCGCGACCAGTAGGTGTCCTTGTACCGCTGGTCGTCGCCCCAGAGGGTACGCAGCATCGCTGGCCATGGCTCGGTCAGCACCAGATAGCCGCCCGACCCGGGCTGGACGGCGTCGCCGGACTCGTCGACCACCAGCGCCTCCACGCCGGGGATCGCCTTCATCGCCGATCCGGGCTTGCCGGAGGTGACGCCCGGGAGCGGGCTGATCATGATCATGCCGGTCTCGGTCTGCCACCAGGTGTCGACGACCGGGCAGCGTTCGCCGCCGATCTCCCGGCGGTACCACATGTACGCCTCCGGGTTGATCGGCTCGCCGACCGACCCGAGCAGCTGCAGCGAGCTGAGGTCGAACTTGCCGGGGATCTCCGCGCCCCACTTCATGAACGTGCGGATCGCCGTCGGTGCCGTGTAGAACTTCGTCACCTTGTAGTCCTGGACGATCTCCCACCAGCGGCCCTTGTGCGGGGTGTCCGGTGTGCCCTCGTACATCACCGACGTGGCGCCGTTGGCCAGCGGGCCGTAGACGATGTAGGAGTGGCCGGTCACCCAGCCGATGTCGGCCGAGCACCAGTAGACGTCGGTGTCGGGCTTGAGGTCGAAGATCCCCCAGTGCGTGTAGGCCGTGCCGACCAGGTAACCGCCGGTCGTGTGCAGGATGCCCTTCGGCTTGCCGGTCGACCCGGAGGTGTACATCACGTAGAGCGGGTGCTCGGCGTCGAACGCCTCAGCCGTGTGGTCGGTCGACTGGCGGTCGACGATCTCGTGCCACCACACGTCGCGGTCGTCGCTCCAGTCGATGTCGTCCTGGCCGGTACGCCGGACCACCAGCACGGAGCGGACGTCCGGGCAGGACTCGAGTGCGGTGTCGACGACCGGTTTCAGCGCCGACGGCGCTCCTCTGCGGTACCCGCCGTCGGCAGTGATGACGACTCGCGCGTCACAGTCCTGGATGCGCCCCGACAGCGCGTCGGCGGAGAACCCCCCGAACACCACGGTGTGCGGCGCACCGAGACGCGCGCACGCCAGCATGGCGATGACTGTCTCG
>JACCVA010000290.1 GCA_013698435.1 Nocardioidaceae bacterium
GGTATGCGACGTCGAGGACGGGCCGCCTCGACGAACTGCGGTGTGAAGCGTTGGACCCACCGGTACATGGTGACGTGATCGACCGTGACACCACGTTCGGCGAGCAGCTCCTCGACGTCACGGTAGGACGGGCCGTACCGCAGGTACCACCGCACCGCCACCGAGATCACCTCACGAGGAAACCGGAAACCAGCGAACGCGGAGGCCGAGGACGAGCTCATGACACCAGTCTCGTGCCCAGCCCGATCGAGCAACGCAACAGTGCCTGGGCGACCTGCTCCGGAGCGACACCCCGCTCGAGGGCAGTCACACGGGCGACGCTAGAGAGACAAGCGTTCAGGCACAGCAATCACCTACGAGATGGGTGACCCATTCGCGGTATCCGACCTGGTGACTCCCCGAGAATGCTGACGAGCGCGACCAGCGCCGTGGTCCAGCGGACCAACAAGGTCATCACGGCGAGCACGATCGCCACGAGTGCAGCCCGCGGGAGCAGTCGGACCATCGCCCGATCCAGCAGCCGACGCATCGCTCCGGCGTCGGCACTGGGGGCGGCAGCGTCGGGCAAGAACCGGCGGGCGGCGCGCAGCACTGTCACGATCGCGGTCAGGATCACACCGAACGACACGAGCGAGGCGCTGGTGACCGACCGCTAGTCTGCGTGACATCGCCCGGACGATCGCGTCGAGAGGGAAACACTGCAGCGATCGCCGCGGCGCGGCATGCTCGACGCGCGGAGGGTGGGACCGATGACTCTTTCGCCAGCCACTGTCCGGGAACTCGAGCTCGAGGCGTCGCCGACTTCCGTCCTGCGGGGACTGCGCGGAACAGACGGCCTGGTTGCGCTGGTCGGGGACTGGTGCGGTGGGGGCGCGGTTCTGGCGTACGAACCGGCGGTGGTGTTGCCCGAGGACGCCGACCCGTTCGCGCTCCCTGACGTCTGGGACGTCGGGCCGGAGACGGCGGGCTTCCACGGAGGCTGGATCGGGCTGTGGGGCTACCGCCTCCACCACCGGCTGGAGCGGACGCCGCCAGCGCCTCCGCGCCCGCACCCGCAGCGGGAGCACTGGCTGGCTCGGTACGACTGGGTCCTGCGGTACGACGTCGTGGGTCGCCGCTGGTGGTTCGAGTCCGTCCTGCCTCCCGATCAGTTCGAGCGGGCCTTCGGGCGCGTGGTGCGCCGCTTGGCCGACGCCACACCCGAGCCTCGGCCGTGCACGTTCGACCCCTTCGTGATGGACCACGGCCCGGAGCGATACCGGGCCGCGATCGCGAAGGCCCGTCACCACATCTGGGCCGGCGACATCTTCCAGGCCAACATCTGCACCTCCTTCACCTCGCGCGTGCAGGGCGACCCCCTCGATGCCTTCTGCTCGGGCGTCGACGCACTCGCACCGGCGTACGCCGCGTACATCGACACCGGCGACCGGCAGGTGGTGAGCCTGTCTCCCGAGCTCTTCCTCCGGATGCAGGGCCGCGAGGTCACGACCCGTCCCATCAAGGGCACCGCGCCCGCGACGCAGGACCCCGCACTGCTCGCGCGTTCGGCCAAAGACCGGGCGGAGAACGTGATGATCGTGGACCTCATGCGCAACGACCTGGGTCGCGTCTGCGAGACCGGGACGGTGAAGGTCACGTCACTCGCCGCCCCCGAACGAGGCGCTGGGGTTCGCCACCTGGTCTCGGAGATCCGCGGGACGCTGCCCGAGGACGCCTCCGTCGCAGATCTCCTCACCGCGACGTTCCCTCCCGGGTCGGTGACCGGGGCACCCAAGGTGCGGGCGATGGAGGTCATCCACGACCTCGAGGCGACGGGTCGCGAGCTCTACACCGGTGCGATCGGCTACCTGAGTCCGGTGGCGGGCCTGGAGACCAGTGTGGTGATCCGGACCTTCGAGATCGCAGGCGACGACTGCTGGATCGGCGTCGGCTGCGGGATCGTCGCCGACTCCGACCCCGACGCCGAGGTCGCCGAGGCCTTCACCAAGCTCGACCCCCTGCTCGCCGCCGTCGGCGCCACCCGGGCCGCGGCTTCGGCAACGACGCCACCGGCCCCCGCTCCTACGACCGACGTGACATCCGCGTCCCTCATCCCGACGACGATGACCTGGCCACCCGACACGGCCGCGGGGGTGTTCGACACCTTGCTCGTCCGGGCGGGCCAGCCCGTCGAGCTCGCGGCTCATCTCGACCGACTCGCCGCCTCGGTCGAGGAGCTGTACGCAGGGCACGTCGATCGTGGTGCGCTCGAGGCGCGCATTCGCGAGGCGGCACAGGGCATGGACCGCTCGCGCGTCCGGTTGACGTTCGTGCCCGAGACCGGCTCGGTCGAGGTCATCTGCGAATCGATCGGGCCCGACGACCTCGACCCCCGGACCCTCGAGGTACGTCGCCACCCCGGCGGCCTTGGCGCACACAAGTGGAGCGACCGCCGGGCCGTGAACAATGCCCGAAAGGCCGCAGACGTGCTCCTCGTGGATGAGACCGGGCACGTGCTCGAATGCGGCACCGCCAACTTCTTCGTCGTCCTGGACGACCAGGTGTGCACCCCGCCCCTCGACGGACGGATCCTGCCCGGCACCGTCCGCCGTCGGGTGCTGGACCTGATCCACCGCCA
The DNA here is from genome assembly GCA_013698435.1 of Nocardioidaceae bacterium. Lineage (GTDB taxonomy): Bacteria > Actinomycetota > Actinomycetes > Propionibacteriales > Nocardioidaceae > JACDHG01. The sequence continues at coordinate 2,618 of JACCVA010000290.1, forward strand.
CGGCATCCCGATGAGTCAGCGCACGCTGCCGCTGCATGAGCTGGCCGGGTCCATCGAGGTCTTCAGCACGAGCTCGATCCGCGGCGTCCAACCGATCGTGACCATCCACGACGTGGGGACCTGGCCGGTCGGGCCGATGACCACGTGGCTCCGGGAGAAGCTGTCCGGCAGGCCTGCGTACGCCGACCCCGGGACGGCCGTGCGCGGAGACGGCGCTCGCGTCCTGATCGTCGACAATTACGACTCGTTCACCTACAACCTCGCACAGCGTCTCCGCACACTCGGTGCCGCCGTGGACGTCCTCCGCAACGACCGCGTCGACCTCGCCGAACTGCGGGCAGGTGCCCGCGACGGGTCGCTCACGCACGTGGTCATCTCACCTGGCCCGGGACGGCCCGAGGACGCGGGCCGAAGTGTCGCCGTCGTCCAGGCGATCGGCGCCGACCTGCCCGTACTGGGGGTCTGCCTCGGCCACCAGTGCATCGGGGCCGCGTACGGCGCCAGCGTCGTCTGCGCCTCGCGACCGGTCCACGGCAGTCGCTCGCTCGTGCACCACGACGGAAAAGGCGTCTATCGGACCCTCGAGGCACCGTTCGTTGCCGGCCGCTACCACTCGCTGGTTCTGACCGATCTCCCCGACGTGCTCGCTGCCACGGCGTATACAGCCGAGGGTGTCCTGATGGGCGTCCGGCACCGGAGCCTCCCGGTGGAGGGTGTCCAGGTGCATCCGGAGTCGATCCTCACAGACTTCGGAGATCAGATCCTCGGCGCTTTCCTCTGGCAGGCGCCCGCGTCGCACCACCTCGACGATCCAGCGCCGGACGGCCCCCTCCTGCCCACATGAAGCGCAGCAAAGGACGCGCGCACCTAGGTCAGTCGCGCGTCGTTCATGAAGAGCGGCTCTTTGGCGTTGCGGCGAGAGCGCTAGCAGGGCTGAACCCCATGGTCTGTTTGCCTGACGGTGCAGCGCACAGCGCAACGACTTTGGTGTGTCGCGAGGACCCGTCCACCCCGCGGCCCGCTGACATCCGTCATGGCGCTGTTGCGTTGCTCGATCGGGCCTGGCACGAGACTGGTGTCATGAGCTCGTCCTCGGCCTCCGCGTTCGCTGGTTTCCGGTTCCCTCGCGAGGTGATCTCGGTGGCGGTGCGGTGGTACCTGCGGTACGGCCTGTCCTACCGTGACGTCGAGGGGCTGCTCGCCGAACGGGGAGTGGACGTCGATCACGTCACCATCTACCGGTGGGTCCAACGCTTCACACCGGAGTTCGTCGAAGCGGCACCGACGTGCCGCCACGTGCCGAGTGACCGCTGTTCGTCGACGAGACCTACATCAAGGTCAACGGCCGGTGGACGTACCTGTACCGGGCGGTCGACCAGTACGGGCAGGTCATAGACGTCTGGCTGTCCGTCAGGCGCGATCTGACCGCCGCGCGGACGTTCTTCCGCCGGGCGCTCGCCACCGGGGCGGTGCCGGTCGAGGTGACCACAGATCGGGCACCGGCTTACCCACGGGCCCTCGACGAGCTCATCCCGGGTGCCCTGCACGGCACCGAGCAGTATGCGAACAACACGATCGAAGCCGACCATGGTCGGCTCAAAGCGCGGCTCCGACCGATGCGTGGCC
>JACCVA010000298.1 GCA_013698435.1 Nocardioidaceae bacterium
CGATCTACCGGGCTGCGTACTGCTGCCGGCGATTACGAGACATTGGTACAACAAGCCATTAACAAAGTAACAGGTTTTGATCAGCTTTACAAAGAGCTGGAACGTGCTATCAACATCAGCGGTAAAAGCAAAAGTACACTGACTAACTACAGCCGCCATCTCGCTCATCTTGCGCTGCATTACCAGATGCTTCCAACACAACTTGATAATGAACAGGTGCTCGACTATCTGCATCTGGTAAAAGCCAACGGTTCTCCCTCTGCTACATTCTTCAAGTTTACGGTATATGGTATGCGCTATGCCTGTAAGCTTAAAGGGTTGCCCTATCAGCAATTCAGTCTTCCATCAATTGAGCATAATGATAAACTACCTGTTGTACTTAATGCTTCTGAAGTAAGAGCATTGCTAAAAGCCTGCGATCTGCTTAAGCATCGTTTACTCATTGGTCTTGCTTATGGCTGCGGACTAAGATGTGCAGAAGTAAGAACACTCAAACTTGCCGATGCGGATACAGAAAGAGCAATGGTTCATGTACGACAAGGTAAGGGTAATAAAGACCGTTGTTTGCCTATGGGTTCTATGCTTGCAAGAGGCATTAAAACTTATATAGCAGCAGAGAAGCCACGCACTTATTTATTCGAAGGCAATGATGGTAATGCTTACTCTCAACGTGGCGCACAATGGGCAATAGCTCAGGCGGTAAAAAAAGCAGGCATTGTAAAAGAAGTAAGCCTGCATACACTTCGGCATACTTATGCAACACATCTCTTAGAGCAGGGAGTAAACATTGTTACTATCAAAGAACTATTGGGTCATGCTCATATAGACACTACAATGGTGTACCTGCATCTTGCACGTCCTACTGCTACAGTCGCCTTCAGTCCTTTAGATACACTCTACAAGCAGCCTAAGTAATGAAGGCTGCATATGAGATGGCTGATGTGCTTGAAGGGCATTGGCAAAAGCTGCAACATAGCAGCAGCTTCAATACATGGCAACTGCGAACACTTGATGCTGTAAGGCGATGCCGGAGCGCAGCATTAGGTGGTCATATAGATGGGTGTTCATCGTGTGGCTTGTTGCGTATCAGTTACAACAGTTGTCGCAACCGTCATTGCCCTAAATGCCAGGGAACACAAAGAGAGCAATGGATACAGGCTCGTGAAGATGAACTGTTGCCTGTACCATACTTTCATGTAGTGTTTACGCTGCCTGATACACTTAACCAGCTATGCATGCACAAACCTTCTGTGCTTTATAACCTGCTGTTTACAACTGCCTGGAGCGTGCTTAACAGCTTTGGTAACGACCACAAGTGGCTCGGCGCCCAAACAGGTATGATAAGCATACTGCATACCTGGGGACAAACACTTACACTTCATCCACACCTGCATTGCATAGTACCCGGCGGTGGTTTAACCAACACAGGCAAATGGAAGATGGCAAAAAGCAAAGGCAAGTACCTCTTTAATGTAAAAGCTATGAGCATAACATTCAGGGGAAAGTTTATAGCGGCACTAAAAGAACAATTACCGCAAGAGATGACACCACAGTTACTGAATGCATTGTACAAACACAACTGGGTAGTATATGCAAAGCGACCATTTACAGGACCGCAAAGTGTAGTGGAATATCTTGGAAGATATACTCATAAAATCGCTATCAGTAATCATCGCTTAAAGCAGGTGGATGATAAAGAAGTAACCTTTAGTTACAAAGACTATAAACATGGAAGTGTAAACAAACAAATGACCCTTGATGCTTTTGAATTTATTCGCCGATACTCCATGCACATATTACCTAAAGGCTTAGTGCGTATAAGGCACTATGGCATACTTAGCAGCACCAGCAAAAAACAAGCTGCAATATGTATAAAAGAGCAATTACCAAAACCAGAGCCATTAGTCAAAACAACACCTTCACCACAACCTTACAACCCCAGGCAATGCCCTTGCTGTAAAGAAGAAACCATGCTTGCACTCCTGCATTTTAATCATCGCGGGCCACCGGCTAATTGTATGGTACTGGCTGCCGATATGTTGTATGCTCTCATTTAAAAAAGCTGATAAAGCAGCCAGGCCATGCCATGCACCTGCTAAAGAAAAAGAGTAAAAAAAACAGAAATAAAACAAGAGAATAAAGCCTGAAGGCCAAAGGTTACAGCAGAATAAAACAATACCGGGCACTGCAACTGAAAACGGCACTCTTCATATAACCTAAAAGACTTATATCAACCTTAGTCCTTTCATCGAAAACCCCATAATCAAATCACCCCCTACCGCGCGGTTTCGTACAACCGAGGCTTCATCATGTGCCTTGCAGGCACGACGAAGCCTTATTTGTT
>JACCVA010000309.1 GCA_013698435.1 Nocardioidaceae bacterium
CGACTGCTGGTGCGTGCGGGTTACATCCGGCGGGCGGCCCCGGGCATCTACTCATGGTTGCCGCTCGGCTATCGGGTGCTGCGCAAAGTCGAGGCCATCGTTCGCCAGGAGATGGACGCGATCGGCGCGCAGGAGGTGCACTTTCCGGCGCTGCTGCCGCGCGAGCCTTACGAGGCGAGCAACCGTTGGACGGAGTACGGCAGCAGCATCTTCCGCCTGCAGGACCGCAAGGGCGCCGACTACCTGCTCGGACCCACGCACGAGGAGATGTTCACCCTGCTCGTGAAGGACCTGTACTCGTCGTACAAAGACCTCCCGCTGTCGCTGTACCAGATCCAGACCAAGTACCGCGACGAGGCGCGGCCCCGGGCCGGGATCCTGCGGGGGCGCGAGTTCGTGATGAAGGACTCCTACTCGTTCGACGTCAGCGACGAGGCGTTCCTGCGGTCCTACGACGCGCACCGCGGGGCGTACATCAAGATCTTCGACCGGCTCGGCTTCGACTACGTCATCGTCGCTGCGATGTCGGGGGCGATGGGAGGGTCGGCGAGCGAGGAGTTCCTGGCCACCGCCGAGAACGGCGAGGACACCTACGTCCGCTGCACCTCGTGCGAGTACGCCGCCAATGTCGAAGCGGTGCGGGTGCCCGTGCCGGAGCCGGTTCCCTACGACGACGCGCCGGCTGCGCACGCCGAGGAGACACCCGACACGCCAACGATCCAGACCCTGGTCGACCACCTGAACGAGAAGTACCCGCGTGATGATCGGGCATGGCGGGCCGGCGACACGCTCAAGAACGTCATCGTGACGCTGGTCCACCCTGACGGCACCCGGTCCCCGGTGGCGGTCGGCGTACCCGGCGACCGTGACGTCGACCTGAAACGGCTTGGCGCACAGGTCGAGCCTGCCGAGGTCGAGGTGTTCGACGACGCCGCGTTCGCCGCCCACCCGAGCCTGGTGAAGGGTTACATCGGCCCGGGTGTGCTGGGAGCGGCGAACACCAGCGGCATTCGCTACCTGCTCGACCCCCGGGTGGGCGTTGGCACTCGCTGGGTGACCGGCGCCGACCGGGCCGGCAGCCACGTGCTCGATCTGGTGGTGGGGCGCGACTTCAGCGGCGACGGTGTCATCGAGGCGGCGGATGTGCGTGAGGGCGACGCCTGCCCGAACTGTGGAGGCACGCTCGAAACGGCACGCGGCATCGAGATGGGTCACATCTTCCAGCTCGGCCGGCGGTTCGCGGAGGCGCTCGACCTGCGGGTGCTCGACGAGAACGGCAAGCTCGTCACGGTGACGATGGGCTCGTACGGCGTCGGCATCTCGCGGGCGGTCGCCGCCGTGGTCGAGAACTCCCACGACGACGTGGGCATCATCTGGCCGCGTGAGCTGTCGCCGGTCGACGTGCACCTCGTCGCCACCGGCAAGGACGCGTCGGTGTACGCGGCTGCCGACCGGCTGACCGAGCAGCTCGAGACGGCCGGTGTCAGCGTGCTCTATGACGACCGGCCCAAGGTCTCACCGGGTGTGAAGTTCAAGGACGCCGAGCTTGTCGGCGTACCCACGATCGTGGTGGTCGGCAAGGGGCTCGTCGACGGCGTGGTCGAGGTCAAGGATCGTGCAACGGGCGAGCGGGAGGACGTCGCCGTCGAGGCCGCGGCCGACCACGTCGTGAGGATCGTCCGTGGCGGTTGAAGCGGTCATCTTCGACTGGGGCGGCACCTTGACCCCCTGGCACACGATCGACATGTCGGAGGAGTCGGCGGCGTTGGCGCTGGCAGCGGCGGATGGTGGCGCCGGTGCCGCGGAGGCGTTGCGAGCTGCGGGTGAATCTGCGTGGGGTCGCTCCCGCGACCACCACCACAGCGCGACGATCGAGGCGATCTTCTCCGAGGCCGGTCTGGTGCTCGACGACAGCCGGCTGACCGCCTACCGCGAGTTCTGGGAGCCGCACACCTACACCCACGACGACGTTCAGCCGCTGCTGGAGTGGCTGCGCGACGAGGGACTCAAGGTGGGGGTGCTGTCGAACACCGTCTGGCCGCGACAGTGGCACGAGGACATCTTTGTCAGGGACGGCATCGACCATTTGATCGACGCTGCGGTCTACACCTCGGAGATCCCGTGGACGAAGCCTGC
>JACCVA010000317.1 GCA_013698435.1 Nocardioidaceae bacterium
TCCCGTTGCCCTCGGCTGACGTGGACCGAAGCAAGGCGTTCTACGTTGACCGAGTGGGCTTCAACGTCGATCACGATGTTGAGCCGGGTAACGGGATGCGCGTCGTGCAGTTGACTCCGCCCGGATCAGCCTGCTCCATCGTTATCGGCGTCGGGATCAGCGATCCCCAGGCGGCGCCCGTCCTCAACCTTCATCTGGTTGTAGACGACCTCGATGTCGCTCGCCGAACACTCATCGGCAACGGGCTTGACGTCTCGGACGTGAACGATATGGGTGGGGGTGTTCGGTACGCATACTTCAGCGATCCCGATGGCAACTCCTGGGCCCTGCAGCAGATCTCCCGTTGACTGTTCACACGGAGGGGCCGGCTGCCGGTGCGGCGTGCCAGGGCTCCAAGGACCTCCATGTCCACCGCCCAACGTCCCAGGTGTCCGCGGCCGGAAAGTCCTGACGCCGGGCGAGTGCATCGTTCGTTCGCCGCCGGTGTCGGACGACGTACGTGGGTACGGCGGTGGCCGTTCGTCTGCCGCCGCGTGTCGGAAGACGTACGAGCGTCAAACGGGAGGCACCCCACCACGAGTCGCCGGCGAGGGATGAGCGCAGTGTGAGGGAACAGCATGCGCAGAGGGTGCGTTGCACCAGTGGAGCACCGACACTCACGAGGAAGAGCGAATGACGACCACGAACCTCACAGCGGACACCTTCAAGGCAGCCATCGAGGCCGACGGCATCGTGCTGGTCGACTTCTGGGCGGAGTGGTGTGGCCCCTGCCGCCAGTTCGGCCCGATCTTCGACGCGGCGTCCGAGCAGCACGCAGACGTCACGTTCAGCAAGGTCGACACCGAGGCCCAACCCCAGCTGTCGGGCGGTCTCGGCATCAGTTCGATCCCCACGCTGATGGCCTTCCGCGACGGTATCTTGCTCTACTCCCAGCCGGGCGCGCTGCCTGCGCCGGCTCTCGAGCAGCTCATCGAGGCCGTCAAGAACGCTGACATGGATGAGATCCGCACCAAGCTGGCCGAGCAGCAGGCGCAGAACTAACCGCCGGCCTTCAGCCCATATCGTCGCCGCAGACCGCAGACCGCAGACCGCAGACCGCTGCCCGCAGGACGCCGGCAACCGCCTGCGCCGTCGGATGGCTGGGCAGATCCTCGACCCGCACCGCCAGCGGGACGCACCAGTTTCCCCGGGTCGCGGCGCCAGGGATGTTCGGGCGACGCTCCTCCGCGACGGCGTCCTCGAGCGTCGCCGCCAGCAGGAGAGACGGCGAGCGGCCCAGCAGTCGGTGCGCTGCCACCACTGCGTCCGCCACCGCTGCGGACGCACCGAGCCCCGACGGCTCGACCAAACGTCTCAACAGACTCTGCCGACCCCTCTCGAGCTCGTCCGCAGACGCGTCAGAGCACGCCGCCTGCTCCGTCACGTCGGTTCCGGTCCACAGCCCGGCGATCGTCGGCAGGTCGTGGGTGGTGATCGCCGCCATGGACGACTGCGGCCACTGGGCCGGGTCCTCGTCCTCGAACCACAGCAGCCGGTACGACAACATCGCATGATCGGCAAGCGCGTCGCGTACCCCGGGCTCGACCGTGCCGAGGTCCTCACCCACGACAACCGATCGAGCCCGGTGACTCTCGAGCGCTACGATGTCGAGCAGGTCAGCGCTGGGGTAGCGGACGTATGCGCCGTCCGCCGGCGACGCGTCCTGCGGCACCCACCACAACCGGAACAACCCCATCACGTGGTCGATCCGGATGCCACCGGCGCTTGCCATGGTGGCCCGGATGGACGCGATGAACGGTTCGTAGTCGGCGGCCCGTAGCCGCCACGGCGTGAGGGGCGGCGAGCCCCAGTCCTGTCCTGCGGCGTTGAAGATGTCCGGCGGGGCGCCGATCCGCACACCGGTCGCCAAGGTCTCCTGCCAGGCCCACGCGTCGGCTCCGCCACCGTCGACACCGATAGGTAGGTCCTGGATCACGTTGAGGTCGCCGCTCGCGGCCTGCAGCTGCCCGTCGAGCAGCCACTGCAGCCAGCAGTAGAAGTCCACCCGTTGAGCGTGGTCCGTGACGAACGCAGC
>JACCVA010000337.1 GCA_013698435.1 Nocardioidaceae bacterium
CGGCACGCATCCGCGGATCCGGCTCGACCGCCTCGACGGTCAGGCCGCGGGACAGCAGGAGCGACGTCAGCCGACCGGTTCCTGCACCGACGTCTGCCACCCGACCAGGAGCAGGTGGTGCCAGCCAGTCAACTGCAGCATCTGGATAGCCGGGGCGCCACCGGTCATACTCCTCAGCCATCTGCCCGAAGGTCAGCGCTCTAGAGACCTCACTCACCCAGGGCACCCTATCGAGCCTCTGCCCGGTCACGCACCGCAGAAATTGCAGCGGCGTCTACCGTGGGTTGTCGACGGCGGAGTCGGCGAGTTGCTCAGATGTGACCTCGAAGATGCACCTACACTCCTCGCGGACCGATCTTCGCAAGCCCCGCCGAGTCGTAGTTTGACGACGACGCCCGGAAGGGCTGGTTTCGTGGCAGTCCTACCGCGGGGTTCGTCGACCTTCCCTTGCATGTCGACAGGTGCCCCTGGCGGTGCGCCCGTTCGGGGCTGAGAATGAGCGTGTGGTCGCCTGGTGACGCCGGTGTCCCTATGGTCCGTTAAGGCCGTCGTCCAGCTGGGTGGTGCGAACCACGCCGTGGGCTCTTCACCGGTTCCGCTGCGCTTCGCCGGGAGTTACCGCCTACCCAGTCACCAGTCACTTTCGGACTAGGGTTGCGCGGTGCTGTTCCCTGCTGACAGCCACGTCCACACCGAGTGGTCGTGGGATGCGCCGAACGGATCGATGCGCGCGTCCTGCGAGCGGGCGGTCGAGTTGGGCCTTGCGGCGATCGCCTTCACCGAGCACCGGGATCACACGGTGTGGAGGGTGGCCCTGGACCAGGTCGACCCGGACGACCTGCTGGCACGGTTGACTGAGGATGGTGAGTTGCATCCGCCTGCGTTCGACGCGGCCGGCTACCTGGCTGCGGTCGAGAAGTGCCGTGAGCGGTTTCCGGGTCTGACGGTCCTCAGCGGGCTCGAGCTGGGCGAGCCGCATCGGCACGCCCATCAGGTGGCCCAGGTCATGGGGAGCGGGCGCTTCGACCGAGTCCTGGGGTCGGTGCACAGCCTCGCCGACGGTGAAGGGTACGCCGAGCCGGCAGGACTTGTGGGCCACCGTGCGGCACTCGAGGTGATGCGCGACTACCTCGCCGAGGTCACCGCCCTGGTCTGCTCCGATCAGCCGTTCGAGGTGCTCGCACACGTCGACTACCCCGTGCGCAGCTGGCCCACCGGCGCCGAGCCATTCGACGCCTCGGCCCTCGAGGAGGAGTTCCGTCACGCTCTGCAGTTGACCGCTCACTCCGGACGTGCGCTGGAGATCAACACGAAGGTCCCGCTGCAGTCGGTGATCCTGCGGTGGTGGCACGACGAAGGCGGACCAGCGGTCACGTTCGGTAGCGACGCCCACGACCCTGACTCGATCGCCACCGGTTTCCGCGACGCGGTCCACCTGGCCGAAGCGCACGGCTACCGACCCGGGCGGCACCCGCATGAGCTCTGGGCCAGGGCGGGCTAACAGCCACCTACTTCGTACGGCCCTCGCGGCCGGCCTGTGCAGAGTCCGCACTCGGTCCATCTTCTCGTGGGTCGTCCTCGCGGTCGACGAACATGTCAGGGGACTTGCATGCAGACATGCCCGCCACCTTCGGTCATCCGCGCGGACCTGACCACCGGGTTTCGGCACGGTCGCTGAGGCCTGTCAGGTCATGGCATCCAACGGATCCTCGCGTCGCTGTGTGCGAGCACAGGCTGTCGAGACACACCCGGCAGACACCCTCGTCAGCCAGGCACCAAGGGTTTCGACGTCGTCGGCGTCGGCGGCGCTGTGCCGTTTCAGGAGGCGAGCGGTCGCGCGGTAGCTGGGCGCTGGGCCGGCACCGGGGCACGGTCTGCCCGCCTGATGATGTCCCACGCCGCTGAGGCATGTCCGGCGTACTGTCGCGCCAGCGCCAGCGCCTCGACCGTGAACGGCTCCGCCCGGGTGGAATAGAGGTTGAGCGCGCCAACGGACTGGTTCCCCGAGCGCAGCACGAGAGCCGCCTGGGCACGGATCCCGAGCCCGTTCATCTGCGCCCCGTAGTCGGGCCAGCGGTCGTCGTCGCGCACGTCGCTCGAGACTGCCAGCTGCGCATCCTGCAGGGCGGCAATGGCCGGCCCCTGCCGGAGGGAGTACTGCGCGGCGTCGGCACGAAGGGCCA
>JACCVA010000342.1 GCA_013698435.1 Nocardioidaceae bacterium
CACAAAGCCCATCACATTGTTGTAGAACGAGACCCAGTCGTCCATCTTGCCGAGCTCCACGTTGCCGACGACGTGGTCGAGCGCCTGGAACAGCCGCTTCGGCGCGCCTGGCGGTCTGACCACTGTGGACGCCCGCTCGACGTAGCCCGGCAGGTAGGGACCGTTGTACTGCGACCGATGGATGAGCGAGTGGCGGGTGTCGCCGTACGCCGCGATGGCCGCCATCCGCACGGTGCCGTGCTCGTCGGAGATGTCGTGCGGCTCCTCCAGGATCGTCGCGCCGGTCGCGCGCGCCCGGGCGATGCACTTGTCGACGTCGGGCACCTCGAGGGCGATGTCGCTGACACCGTCTCCATGGGCACGGTGGTGGTCGAGCAGTGGGCTGTCGGGAGCGACGCCACCCTTGATCACGAAGCGGCACGACCCACTCTTGAGCACGAACGCCTTGTGGTCGCGGTTGCCCGTCTCCGGGCCGCTGTAGCCGACGAGCTGCATGCCGTACGCCGACTGGTAGTAGTGGGCGACCTGCGTCGCGTTGCCGACGATGAAGACGACCGCATCCCAGCCGGTGACAGGGAACGGGTCCACCTCCGCGTCGTACTCGACAAGCCCGACGAGCTGCTTGAGCTGGTCGAGGGTGAGTTCAGCCAGCACTTCTTCGTTGGTCAATGTGTCACTCATGGTCCCGAGCGTGGCGGCTATCGCGCACTCTGCGCAACCGGATGTGCTGATACTATGCACCTTGTCCACCTCCAGGGCACATGCACTGCACGTGCTGCGCAGCCTGCCCAGAGTCCCGGCCGTGACCAAGGAGAGCGATGTCGATCGACGCGCTGGACGCCCGGATCATCGCGCTGTTCGCCGAACAGCCGCGCATCGGCGTACTGGAGGCGTCGCGGCGGCTGGGCGTCGCCCGCGGCACCGTCCAGTCGCGGCTCGACCGGCTGGAGCAGTCCGGCGTCGTCCGGTCCTGGGGTCCGGAGCTCGACTCCGAGGCGCTCGGCTATCCGGTCACCGCGTTCATCACCTTGGAGATCACCCAGGGCGGGGGCCACGACCCGGTCGGCGATCATCTGGCGCTGATCCCGGAGGTCGTCGAGGCGCATACGGTCACCGGGCCGGGCGACCTATGGTGCCGGGTCGTGGCCAGGTCCAACACCGACCTGCAGCGGGTGCTGGACACGGTGGTGGCCCATCCCGGCATCGAGCGGTCGGCGACGATGATCTCGCTGACCAGCCAGATCCGTCATCGTCTGCTCCCGTTGGTGCACGAGGCCGGCCGGGCGTGACAGGGTCCACTGCGTAGATCTGACGGCGTCCCCAACGTGACAGACGTCACGGGCTCTGCCAGACTCAGGGCGTCCACCTTTGCAACGGATCGTCCGGCACGTTCCTGCCGGTGAAGGGATGTGTACGCCATGTCATCAGTCAGCTTCCGGGACGCCTCCTGCGTGTACCCCGGCTCCACGGCCCCTGCCGTCGACGCTCTCAACCTCGAGATCGGCGACGGCGAGTTCATGGTGCTGGTCGGTCCGTCGGGGTGCGGCAAGTCGACCTCGCTGCGGATGCTCGCCGGACTGGAGGCCGTGTCGTCCGGTGAGATCTTGATCGGCGACCGCGAGGTCACAGACGTCGCACCCAAGGACCGCGACATCGCGATGGTGTTCCAGAACTACGCGCTGTACCCCCACATGACCGTCGCCGACAACATGGGTTTCGCGCTGAAGATGGCGGGCGCCCCCAAGGACGAGCGTGAGCGTCGCGTGCGCGATGCCGCCGAGCTGCTCGGGCTCACCGAGTTCCTCGACCGCAAGCCGAAGGCGATGTCGGGTGGGCAGCGGCAGCGCGTTGCCATGGGCCGGGCCATCGTCCGCAACCCGCAGGTCTTCTGCATGGACGAGCCGCTGTCGAACCTCGACGCCAAGCTGCGGGTCTCGACGCGCACCCAGATCGCGTCGCTGCAGCAGCGCCTCGGTGTCACCACGGTCTACGTCACCCACGACCAGGTGGAGGCGATGACGATGGGCGACCGCGTCGCCGTACTCAAGGACGGTCTCCTGCAGCAGGTCGACACGCCCCTCGGCCTGTACGACAACCCGGTGAACTTGTTCGTCGCCGGGTTCATCGGCTCGCCTGCGATGAACCTACTCGAAGGCAAGTTCACGGAACGGGGCGCAGTGGTCAACGGGCACGACATACCACTCCCCGTCACGGCTGCCGACCGCAGCGGCCACGACGGCGCCATCACGGTCGGCATCCGTCCCGAGCGGTTCCAGATCAGCGACGACGGCCAAGGCATCCCGGTCACTGTCTCGGTGGTCGAGGAGCTGGGAGCCGACGCCTACCTCTACGGCGTGGCTGACACCGGTGCGGAGACCGCCAAGGAGGGCGCGTTCACCAGCGGTACCGACGTCGTGATCCGGGTGGAGGCGCGCCGGGAGTTCGAGCGCGGCTCGACCGTCCACGTCACGAGCGACCCGGAGTACATCCACGTGTTCGCGACCGAGTCAGGCGAGCGCCTCGACTCCAACGCGAGCAACGGCGCGACGTCCACTCACGGAGCGTCTCGATCCGCCGGGTGAGCTCGGTGCTGGTGGCCGCCGGCGCCGCCGCACGTCGAACGAGTCCGGTCTCCGTCGCCGGAATCGGCGCAGTGATGCCTGTCGGGCGCCATGCGCTCAGGCCGGGCGGCGTACCCGGGTCGCGACGAAGATCGCGAACAGCATCACCGCGCTCGACAGCGCGAAGATCGTGCTGAACACCTCGGTCCCGGACCAGCTGTCACGCCACACGGCGTAGACGACCCCGGCCGCGCCGATGACCGTGAGACCGCCGAGTGAGTCGCTCATCTGGATCGCAGCGGAGTTGGCGCCTCTGTCACCCACCGGCGAGTAGTCGAACAGCAAGACAGCGTTGCTCGCCATCGACAGGCCCATGCCGACGCCACCGATCAGCAGGCCGACGCCGGCGAACCAGGCAGGCACCGTGACAGCCTGCGTCACCACCGCGGCGGAGGCAGTGATCGCGACGCCCACTGTCACCACCACGGCACCCCGGACGACGAGCGCGCTGCGGGCCATCCGCAGCGCCGGCCGGCCCTGGAACATCGCGCCGGCAGACCAGCCGAGCGCGGTCCCGGCGACCGACAAGCCGGCGATGGTGGGCGACAAGCCCCGGTGCTCGACCATCATCAGCGGGACGTACGCCTGAGTGCTGAAGAACCCACCGGCCATCACGCCGCGGAACGCCACCACCGACGGCAGCCCCCGGCGCAGCCGCAACGTCCCCGCCGGGAACATCTGCCGCGCCGACGCCACCAGCAAGACCAACCCGACGGCCACCGCCGCGGGCGCCAGCAGCCAGTGTTGGTGCTCTGCCTGCAGACCACCCCACTGCATCAGCGCGGCACCCGCGGCCATCGCGGCGGCGTACTGCACGCGATGGGGGCGCCGGGTGCCGGTGGCGCGGCTCGCGGCCAGTTTCGGCAAGACGGCCAGCAGCGGTATCGGCATGAGTGGCACGAGGGACAGGAACGCCCAGCGCCAGGAGACGTACTCGGTGAGCGTCCCGGCGATGAACGGGCCGATGACGGACGGCACGACCCACGCGGTCGAGATCAGCGACATCACCCGCGGTCGCAGATCGTCGGGGTAGCACTGCGCGATGACGACGTACACCGCGACGATCGTGAACCCAGCGCCGAGGCCCTGCACGACTCGTCCGACGATGAGCAGCGGCATCGTCGGAGCCAGCCCGGACACGACCAGACCGCCGGTGAAGGTCAATGCTCCGATGACGAGCGGCACCCGGGGACCGATGCGGTCGCAGATCTCGCCTCCGAGCCCGTTGGCGAACATCACCGCGCCGAGGAAGCCGGTGAGCGCGAAGGCGAACAGACTCTGGCCGCCGAGCTCGCGCGCCGCTACCGGCAGCGCCGTCGCCACCGCCATGAACTCGAACGCGATGCCGACGATGAGGCCGAAGATGCCGATCGACAGCCGCCGGTACTCGCGGTCGAACGGCCCGACCACGGGCTGGTGCGTCATGGTCACCGTCGATCAGGCGCCTGACGCAGCACGCAGAGCCGACCAGGCTCGCATCATCCGGAGGGCTTGACCGGCGGTGAACCGGTCCATGCACGCGTCGTAGGAGTAGTCCATGAAGTTATGGATCGGGTCACGTCCCGGCGCCGCGCAGGTGTTCCGGTTCCGCGGACAGGTGTAGCTCGGGCGGGACTCGGCGGGCGTGTCCGCGACGAGGTCGCCGCGCGTGCCGCAGCGCCCGGTGAACGTGTGGAAGAGTCCGAGCCAGTGACCGCTCTCGTGCACGGCCACGTCGCCGGTGCTGTAGCGGCCGCTCATGCCACCAGGCAGCGCACGGCGGGAGATGGTGATGCCGTCGAGCAGCGGTTCCTGTCGGTATGCCGTCGGCTGGGTTGCCCAACCAAGCATGCCGGAGCGGCTTCCTGTGACGTAGACGTTGAGATCACTGGCGTCGCCGCGGTGGAGGGCGCGCTTGGCGTGCCTCTCGGCGACGGATCCCTCCTCCATGCGGTACCAGCTGTCCTTGGTGGTCACGTCGACACGGGCCAGGCGAAAGGCGAACGGGGCGACACTTGCCCAGGCGCTTTGGCGGCCGGCGTACGCGCGGTTGAGCACGGAAATCTGACGCTCGATCCGGGTACGTGCCACTCCGCTGCTGTTGGAGTCTCGCAGCACGTGCACAAAGACACGCACGACCGTCATCTGGATGCGCTGCGTGTCGAGCCCCGTTCGTGCTGGACCCTGGCGGCTGACGGCCCGTTGCTCTGCCTCCGCACGGACGAGCTGCTCGTCGGCAGCGGCCACCTCAGCGTCGCTGAGGTGGTCGGGGTCGACGATGTTGGTGCCGCGGGCGACCACGGGCTTGTCTTCGCACTCCCGGGCAGCCTCGACCGACTGCGGCGGCTGAGGTCGGGCCAGCCTTGCCGTCGAAACGGCGTCCTCGGAGACGACGAAGGCCAGCAGGGCGATCCCGATCGCGCTCGCCAGCGACGTCGTGCGCCTCATCCGTCGTCATCCGGCGACAGCGACTCCCAGATCTCCTTGCAGACGGGGCAGACCGGGTACTTCTGAGGATCCCTACTGGGCACCCAGACCTTGCCGCAGAGCGCCACGATAGGTGTCCCCATCACCATCGCCTCGGTGAGCTCGTCCTTGCGGGCGTAGTGACTGAAGC
>JACCVA010000036.1 GCA_013698435.1 Nocardioidaceae bacterium
AAGGCCGGCCGGATCAGTCGAGCCCGGCGGGTTGGCCAGCCGGCAGCATCACCCGCATCCGGGCACCACCCGACGGGGACTCCTCCACCCGTACGACGCCGTCGTGTGCGGCGACCAGGCCGCCGACGATGTAGAGGCCCAGCCCTGACCCGCCTCCGCGGCCGTGCTTCCAGAACTTCGTGAAGATCCGCGGCCTGATGTCGGTGTCGATGCCTCGGCCGTGGTCGTCGACGACCAGCTCGGCCCCACCGCCATCCGCAGCAAGGACGGTGACGTCGACATCGCCGTCGCCATGCTTGAGGCCGTTCTCGACGAGGTTGGCGACGACTTGCGCGAACTTGTCGCGGTCGACCCACGTGACCGCACTTTCGTCTCCGTGCACTGAGATCGTCCGTTCGCCGGGAGCCGACAGCGGCTCGAGCTGTCGGCGTACGGCCTCGGCGAGGTCCACGGGCTCCTTGCGCAGGGACAGCCGGCCGGAGTCGATCCTTGCCACGTCGAGCAGCTCGGCGATCAGCCGGCTCAGCCGGTCGGCGTCGGCGTCGACGGTGCGCAGCATCAGCTGCTTCTGCGAGTCCGTGAACCGGTCCCACTTCGACAGCAGTGTGGACGTGAAGCCTTTGACGCCGGTGAGGGGTGACCGGAGCTCGTGGGCGACGGTCGCTACGAGGTCGGAGCGCGCGAGGTCGACGCGTTCGCGGGACCGCCCGTCGCGCAGTCCCACCACCACGGAGTCGACGCTGCCGGCCGGAGCTCGTCGGTGCAGGGCAACTGTGGCGAGCACCTCGGTACCGCTGGCGGTATGCCACGACGACTCGACGAGGCGACGGCGCACCGCGAGGCCGGTGTAGGGCAGCACGCAGTTGAACCAGTCGTTGCCCTCGAGGTCCTGCAGCTCCAGCACCTCACCGAGCGGTCGCCCGACTGGATCCGGACCGGTGTACTCCACCAGCTGCAGCGCGACCGCGTTGACATGGGTCACCAGTCCGTCGGCACCTGCAACGACCACGCCGTCCGGCAGGGCGTCGAGCAGCGCGTCGGAAGCCACCCACACCACCTCGCTCCAAACTCCGTCGAAGTCCCGCGCGCTAGCGCCGCGGGTAGAACGTACCGAAAGATCGACCAGGAGGTGTGCGCTGAGCGCGAGCCGACGCATAGAGGCACACCGCTACTGCGGCGGCGAGGTTGAGGCTCTCTGCCCGGCCGTAGATCGGGACTCGGACGACGTTGTCGGCGAGCGCGGTGTCGGCGGCGGAGAGCCCGTGCGCCTCGTTGCCGAACAGCCACGCACTCGGCGCTGTCAGCGTGCCGTCCTCGGCGGCCCTGATGAGGTCTTCGTCACCGGCGCCGTCGGCCGCCAGCACGCGGAGCCCGGCTCGGCGCACCCGCCGCACGACGTCCTCCACGGTGGGACCGAAGACGACCGGCACGTGGAAGAGCGAGCCGGCGCTGGCGCGTACCGCCTTGCCGTTGTAGGGGTCCACCGACGCCCCGGCCAGCACGACCGCGGCTGCGCCCGCAGCGTCAGCGCAGCGGATCACGCTACCGGCGTTGCCGGGGTCGCGTACGTCGACGCAGACGGCGAGGAGTCGCGGCTGCGGCGTGAGGACGTCCTCGAGTGGTACGTCGAGGAACCGGCAGACCGCGACGACCCCCTGCGAGCTGACGGTGTCGGTGAGGGTGGCCAACCCGTCAGGATCGGTGGGGTGCCACGGCACCTCGGCGGTCCGGGCGGCTGCGTGAAGGTCGCGATGGCGGTCCTGGTCGTCGGAGGAAGCAAAGATCTCCACCACGCAGCCGGTGACGCCGAGCGCCTCCCGCACCGCCTGCGGGCCTTCGGCCAAGAACATCCGGGCGGACGTGCGGGAGGCACGTCTGGTGAGTTTGCGGGCCGCTTTCACGCGCACCGAACGCGCGGTCATCGGCTGCTGGCTCGCCACGACGTGCCTCTTGGTCGCTACGGGGTCAGGCAGACGTCTTCTCGGACTGTGCCGGTGCCTGCTGAACGGGAACGGCGGCGCGGGCTACCTCGACAAGCGCCACAAAGGCGGCGTTGTCATTGACGGCGAGGTCGGCGAGGATCTTGCGGTCCACCTCGACCCCGGCCTCACGTAGACCCTGGATGAACCGGTTGTAGGTCATCCCGTTGGCGCGGGCAGCGGCGTTGATCCGCTGGATCCACAGTCGGCGGAAGTCACCCTTGCGGGCCTTGCGGTCACGGTAGCTGTAGACCAGCGAATGGGTGACCTGCTCCTTGGCCTTGCGGTACAGCCGCGAGCGCTGTCCCCGGTAGCCGGCAGCCCGTTC
>JACCVA010000367.1 GCA_013698435.1 Nocardioidaceae bacterium
TAGGTGTTCTTGGCCGTTCCGACCTCGAAGCACACCTGGCCGAAGGTGGCCGCCTGCTGGTCGCCGAGGATGCCGGCGACGGGAGTGCCGCGGAGCGCGCCGCCCTGGCACTCGCCGTACACCTCCGACGACGACTTGATCTCCGGGAGCATCGACATCGGGATCTTCATCTCCGCGGCGATCTCTTCGTCCCAGCTGAGCGTCGTGAGGTCCATCAGCATGGTGCGAGAAGCGTTGGTCACGTCGGTGACGTGCACGCCGCCTCTCTCGACGCCACCTGTCAGGTTCCACAACAGCCAGGTGTCCATGTTGCCGAAGACGAGGTCGCCTGCCTCTGCCTTCTCGCGCGCCCCGTCGACGTTGTCGAGGATCCAGCGGACCTTCGGGCCGGAGAAGTACGTGGCGAGCGGCAGACCTACCTTGGCCTTGTAGCGCTCGGCCCCGCCGCCGAGGTCGGCCAGCTCGTCGCAGATCTTCTGGGTGCGGGTGTCCTGCCAGACGATCGCGTTGCAGACGGGCTCACCGGTGGTCTTGTCCCAGACGAGGGCTGTCTCCCGCTGGTTGGTGATTCCGACCGCGTCGATGTTGTCGGAGTTGAGGTTGGCTTTCGCCAGTGCCCCGCCGATCACATCACGGGTGTTGTTCCAGATCTCCGTTGCGTCGTGCTCGACCCAGCCGGCACGAGGAAAGATCTGCTCGTGCTCCTTCTGGTCGACAGCGATCACTGAGCCGGACTTGTCGAAGATCATGCAGCGCGTGCTCGTGGTGCCTTGGTCAATCGATGCAATGTACTCAGCCATGCGGTGAACAGCTCCGATCAGACGAAATTGACGATGTTGGCGAGGACGCCCGCGATGACGCCGCCGATGAGGGGACCGACAACGGGGATCCAGGAGTAGCTCCAGTCGCTGTCGCCCTTGTTCTTGATGGGCAGTATGGCGTGGGCGATCCGCGGCGACAGGTCACGTGCAGGGTTGATCGCATAGCCGGTCGGGCCACCGAGCGAGGCACCGATCGACACCACGAGCAGAGCGACCGCGAGCGGGCCGAGCTGCCCAGGTGTCTTGCCGAACGCGATCACCACGAAGACGAGCACGAAGGTGCCAATGATCTCGGTGACGAGGTTGGAGACGGTGCTGCGGATGGCCGGACCGGTGGAGAACACCGCGAGCTTGGACGGTGCGTCTGACTCGATTTCGTTAAAGTGATCCTTGTAGGCCGCCCAGGCAAGCACGGCTCCGAGGAAGGCGCCGAGGAACTCTCCCAGCAGGTAGGCAATCACGTTGCCGAACCCGCCGAGGTCAGCACCGGAGGCCAGCAGCCCGAAAGTGACAGCGGGGTTGAGGTGGGCGCCGCTCTTGTACCCAACGAAGACGCCGGCGAAGACGGCGAGACCCCAGCCGAAGTTGATCATCAAGAAGCCGCCGTTGAACCCCTTCGCCTTGGCCAGGACGGCGTTTGCCACGACACCACAGCCGAGCAGCAGCAACATGGCGGTGCCCATCAGCTCACTCAGGAATATGTCTCCGAAACTCATCTCCACCGATGCCCTTCCAGGCAGAGCAGCCGGGCATCCCGGACTGCGTCGCGAATGGTTAGTGTGAAGACCCTAGGGCTGCCGTGATCCGGCGGTCAACGAATCGCCGGTGACATTCCACGATCCCGGCACAATGGACCACGGAAGGCAGAGCCCATGCCAGCGCCAGTCACATTGGACGAGGCCTATCGCGCCGAAGCATGGAACCGGCTCGAGAACACCCGGTTCGACGTGCTGGTCGTCGGCGGAGGCGTCACCGGAGCAGGTGCGGCACTCGACGCCGCCACTCGCGGCCTCTCGGTCGCCCTCGTGGAGGCCCGCGACTTCGCCTCGGGCACCTCGTCGCGGTCGTCGAAGCTCTTCCACGGCGGCCTGCGCTACCTCGAGCAGTTCAACTTCGGCCTCGTGCGCGAGGCGCTGCGAGAGCGGGAGCTGATGCTGACCCGTCTCGCGCCGCATCTGGTCAAGCCCGTCTCGTTCCTGTACCCGCTGCGGCACCGCCTCTGGGAGCGCCCCTACGTCTCTGCCGGCATGACGCTCTATGACTCGATGGGTGGGGCCAGGTCGGTCCCCCGGCACCGGCACTTCACCCGTGGCGGAGCGCTGCGCATGGTCCCCGCGCTCAAGCGCAGCGCCCTCACCGGAGCGTTGATGTACTACGACGCGCAGGCTGACGACGCCCGTCACACGCTGACCGTGGCCAGGACCGCGGCCACCTACGGTGCGACCGTCCTGAACTCCGCCGAGGTGGTCGGTCTCGACCACGCCGGCGAACGCATCGTCGGCGCGCGGGTCCGCAACGTCGAGACCGGCGCCGAGGTCGACGTGCACGCCTCCGTCGTCGTCAACTGCACCGGCGTCTGGACCGACGACATACAGACTCTCGCCGGCGGCCGCGGCCGCTTCCACGTACGCGCCTCCAAGGGCGTCCACATCGTCGTGCCCCGCGACCGGATCAACTCCGAGACCGGCATGATCTTGCGCACCGAGAAGTCGGTCCTCT
>JACCVA010000387.1 GCA_013698435.1 Nocardioidaceae bacterium
ATGGAGCAGAACCGGCCGTACGGCGACGGCGTCGTCACCGGCTACGGCACCATCGACGGGCGACAGGTGTGCGTCTTCGCCCAGGACTTCACCGTCTTCGGCGGCAGCCTGGGGCAGGTCTACGGCGAGAAGATCTGCAAGGTGATGGACCTCGCGATGAAGACCGGCTGCCCCGTCGTCGGCATCAACGAGGGTGCCGGCGCCCGCATCCAGGAGGGCGTCGTCTCCCTCGGCCTGTACGGCGAGATCTTCCGCCGCAACGTGCACGCGTCCGGTGTGATCCCCCAGATCTCGCTGATCATGGGTGCCTGCGCCGGCGGCCACGTCTACTCCCCCGCCGTCACCGACTTCACGGTGATGGTCGACGGCACCTCCCATATGTTCATCACCGGGCCCGACGTCATCAAGACGGTCACCGGTGAGGACGTCAGCATGGAGGACCTCGGCGGTGCGCGCACGCACAACACCAAGAGCGGCAGCGCCCACTACATGGCCTCGGACGAAGACGACGCCCTCGGCTACGTCAAGGCGCTGCTGTCCTATCTGCCGCAGAACAACCTGGAGGACCCACCGGCGTACGCCGCCGCCTCCACCGACGCCGACCTCCTTCCGAACGACTCCGACCGGGCCCTCGACGCCCTCATCCCCGACTCACCGAACCAGCCCTACGACATGCACACGGTGGTCGAGGCAGTGCTCGACGACGCGGAGTTCCTCGAGGTGCACTCGATGTTCGCGCCCAACATCCTGGTCGGCTACGGCCGGGTCGAGGGGCACTCCGTCGGCGTTGTCGCCAACCAGCCGATGCATTTTGCCGGCACGCTCGACATCGACGCGTCGGAGAAGGCGGCCCGCTTCGTGCGCACCTGCGACGCCTTCAACATCCCGGTGCTCACGTTCGTCGACGTACCGGGCTTCCTGCCCGGGACGGACCAGGAGTGGAACGGCATCATCCGCCGCGGCGCAAAGCTCATCTACGCGTACGCCGAGGCGACCGTGCCGCTCGTCACCGTGATCACCCGCAAGGCGTACGGTGGCGCCTACGACGTGATGGGCTCGAAGCACCTGGGTGCCGACATGAACGTCGCCTGGCCGAGTGCGCAGATCGCCGTGATGGGCGCCCAGGGCGCGGTCAACATCTTGTACCGCAGCGAGCTCAAGGACGCCGACGACCCCGAGGCGCTGCGCGCCCAGCTGATCCAGGAGTACGAGGACACCCTGGCCAACCCCTACCAGGCCGCTGAGCGTGGGTATGTCGACGCGGTCGTCCAACCCCACGAGACCCGGGCCGAGATCGTGCGGTCGCTGCGACTTCTGCGGACCAAGCACGAGGCGCTGCCGCCCAAGAAGCACGGGAACATCCCGCTGTGAGCGGGCACGAACGCACCGCCGCCGAGCCTGCGGAGCCGCTGCTGCGCGTCGTCAGGGGCGATCCGACCGACGAGCAGCTGGCGGCGCTGGTGGCGGTGGTCGCCGCCCGCCGCGCCGTGGCCGACGACGCCGCGGCCCCACCGACGCCTGCCCGCCGTAGCGGCTGGGCGGCCCGTGACCGCACGCTGCGCGGCGTCCACCGCCACGGCGCCGGCCAGTGGCGGGCAGCCGCACGGACCCGGTGACCCGCCGGTCGTTGGTGCTCGCCTCCGCGAGCCCGGCGCGCCTGCAGACGTTGCGTGACGCCGGAGTTCATCCGAGCGTCATCGTGTCGGGGGTGGACGAGTCGGCGTACGTCTCGCTGGCGCCTGCGGACCAGGCGCTCGCGCTGGCCAGGGCCAAGGCGCAGGCCGTGGCAGCGCTTCCCGACACGGCCGACGCGCTGGTGGTCGGGTGCGACTCGGTTCTCGACCTCGACGGGCGCGCGTACGGCAAGCCCGCCGACGCAGCCGAGGCAGCTGGCCGCTGGCACACGATGCGCGGGCGCTCGGGCGTGCTCGTCACCGGGCACTGCCTGGTCGACAACCGGCACGGTACCGGTCGGGACGCGGTCGCCCGTACCACCGTGCACTTCGCCCTCGTCAGCGACGACGAGATCGCGGCGTACGTCGGCACGGGCGAGCCGCTGCACGTCGCGGGAGCGTTCACGCTCGACGGTCTCGGCGGCGCGTTCGTGACGGGCATCGAGGGCGATCCGCACAACGTCGTCGGTATCAGCCTGCCGCTGCTTCGCGAGATGCTTGCCGACCTCGCCGTACCGTGGCCCTCCCTCTGGACCGACTTGTCAGGGTGACGTACGCGTGAAGGTGTCCACTACGCGCTGACAAGTCGGTCTACTCGACGGGGAGACCGAGGCCGCGGGCGATCAGCATCCGCTGCACCTCCGACGTCCCCTCACCGATCTCGAGCACCTTGGCGTCACGGTAGAAGCGGGCGACCGGGTACTCCTCCATGAAGCCGTAGCCACCGAACACCTG
>JACCVA010000391.1 GCA_013698435.1 Nocardioidaceae bacterium
CCCGACATCTCGTGCACGATCCACATGGCCGCCAGGATCGTCGTACCGGAGTCGGTCGAGCAGCCCTACGAGTACTACCGCGACAACGTCGCCAAGTCGCTCGAGCTGTTCGACCAGCTGGTGGCACTCGACCGGCCGCGCATCGTGTTCTCGTCTACCGCGGCCTTGTACGACGTGTCCGACACCTTCGAGGTCGACGAGACGTCGCCGACGGCGCCCGGCTCGCCGTATGCCCGCACCAAGCGCGCGATGGAGATGGCGCTCGAGGACATGAGCGGCGGCACGACCCTGCGCGCGGTCATGCTGCGGTACTTCAACCCGATCGGCTCGGATCCCGACCTCGAGAGCGGGATCTACGACCGAGAGCCGTCGCACGTCATCGGACAGCTCGTGCTGGCCGCCCAGGGACTCAAGGACCACTTCACCATCACCGGGACCGACCACCCGACCCGCGATGGCACGGGTCTTCGCGACTACATCCACGTGTGGGATCTCGCCCGCGCCCACGTGGCCGCGGTGGAGCGGCTCGACGACGTGCTGTCTGATCTCGATGCCACCTCTACGGTCATCAACCTCGGAACCGGCCAGGGCGTCACGGTGCGCGAGCTGCTGGCTGCGTTCGAGGCGGTGTACGGCGAGAAGGTGCCGACGCGTGAGGCCCCGCCCCGGCCCGGGGACGCCGTGGGTGCGTACGCCAACGTCGACAAGGCCCGAAAGGTCCTCGGTTGGACCAGCGAGCTGAGCCTCGAGGAGGGGATCGCCTCCGCGTTGGCCTGGGGTCGCAAGAGACGTGAGATTCTCGGCTTCGACTGACCGCCGCCGCCCACAACCTGATCGAGAGGAAGCGCATGAGCTCAGACGCCCCGAGCGTCCGCCAGAGCCGACGGTTCGTGCTGAGCGACCCGCACGGCCACGTCGATGTGCTGCGGAGCGTGCTCGCCGACGGCGGCCTGGTGGACATCGATGGCCACTGGGTGGGTGGTGACACCCGGCTGTTCGTGCTCGGTGACTTCTTCGACCGTGGCCCCGACGGTGTCGGGGTGGTCGACCTGATCATGCGCGTGGAGAAAGAGGCCGCCGCGGCCGGTGGAAGCGTCGCGTCACTGCTCGGCAACCACGAGGCGCTCACCCTCGGCATGCTTCGCTTCGGGTCAGGTTCACCGACCGGGGAGTCGCGGCTGGCACAGATGTTCTCGAGCTCCTGGGTGCGCAACGGCGGTCGGACGTCCGACCAGGAGCGGCTCACCGACGAGCATGTCGCCTGGCTCACCGGCCTGCCGTCGATCATCGTCGACGACGACCTGCTCCTGCTGCACTCCGACACCGTGGAGTACCTGGCCTGGGGCGACACCGTCGAGGTGATCAACGCGGCCGTCCGCGCAGCCCTGACCAGCGGCGACGCAGATGATGCGTGGCTGTGCTGGCAGCGTCTCACCGACCGTTACGCGTTCATGGACGACGACGGCGCCGCCGTCGCCCGCGACCTGACGACCAAGCTCGGTGGCTCCCGCATCGTGCACGGGCACAGCATCCTCCCCGACCTGCTCGACGTGGCGCCCACCGACGTGACCGGACCCTGGTCGTACGCCGACGGAATGGTGCTTGCGATCGACGGCGGGCTGTACGCCGGCGGTCCGCTGCTGCTCGTCGAGATGGAGCCTGCCGGCGTTCGTCCGAGTGGCTGAGACGGCGACGGTCCGCGCTCAGTCGGACGAATCGGTGGAGTGAGCGGGAGAGTCGGGGAGCGCGTCGGCGAGGCCCCGGCAGGTCGCGGCGAAGATCTCGTCGGCCGACAGCTCGTCGGTGTGCGGGATCGCGAGCAGGTCCCAGTCGTGCTCGGCGACCAGCCGCAAGGTGAGCTCGCGTTCCCGCTCGAGCCGGTCAGCGGCCGCGTGCAGCGGGGACGACGCGTCGGGGGTGGTGCTCGCCAGGTTGTCGACGTACCAGTCCAGCCACCCCTCCGGCTCCCGGGCTTCGGCGTTGCGGAGCGCCCGGTCGACGTCGGCGTCGAGGTAGACGACCACGACGTGAACCCCGCTCAGCCGCTCGGCGATCTCGTCGAAGAACCCGGAGATGCGGTAGTCGCCGTAGCCCCACTCGGTGAGCGCCGAGACGAACGGAAACAGCGAGTCGAGCAGTATCACGGAGTCGTCGTCACCTTCAGCGCCGACGAAGTCGCTGATGGTCTGCACCAGCGTCTCGATCGCGACGCTCTCGCGGACGGCGAGCTCGCGGGCGACCGGGGCCAGCTCGGCTCGGGTGTAGACCTCGTCCTGCTCCAGGTGATCCACGCTGAGGCCGCGCGCACTCAGCCATTCGCGCAGGGACCGGGTCAGCGTCGACACACCGACGGCGGGCGCGACGCCGGTCACCGCGAGCAGGATGGTCACGCGCCCCATTCTGTGGGGCAGCTGTCGATCGCCGCCGGTCGGGGGTCACGGGCGGTGGCGCCATCGCAGCGCGGAGCCGGCGGCGTGTTACACGTGGGTCTGATGTGACCATCCCGTAGCCTCAGCAGCATGGCGACCCGTACGTCTTCCCCGCCGAGGTCGCGGAGCGGCAGCACGCGCTCTCGATCCGGCTCGTCCGGCAGCCAGACCCGGCGTACGTCGTCGCGGAGCAGCAGCAAGGGCAGCGGCGCGAGTCGCGCCCGCTCGCGTTCCACGAAACGGCGCACCGGGCCTGGCCTGGTGGCGCGGCTCGTGGCTGGAACCGGCCGCGGGCTCGCGTCGCTGTGGCTGGGGGTCGCACACGTCATCGGCGCGGTCGTACGGCGGATCGGCTCCACGGCCCGCGAGCTTGATCCGGAACACCGACGCGACGGCATCGGGCTGAGTCTTGTCGGGGTGGCGATCGTCGTCGCCGCGGCGGAGTGGTGGCGGCTGGCCGGCTCGGTCGGAGCCACCGTTCGCTCGGTCGTCGAGAACACCGTGGGGATCGCGGCGTACGCCGTCCCGCTGCTGTTGCTCGCCGCCGCGTGGCGGATGATGCGCCGGCCCGAGCTCAACGGCCCCGCCGGACGCCCGGTGATCGGCTGGATTGCGATCTCGCTCGGCGTGCTCGGTCTGATCCACATCCAGCACGGACTGCCTCGCCCCAGCGGGCCGCAGGCAGACATGCGTGACGCCGGGGGAGCCATCGGCTACATCGGCTCGGCCGTGGTCGCTGATCTCTTCCGCAGCTCGCTGATCGCCATCCCACTGCTCGTGCTGCTCGCGGTCTTCGGTCTGCTCGTCGTCACGGCGACGCCCGTCTACCAGATACCCTCTCGGCTGGCCGCACTCCGCGACAAGATGACCGGTCGCGCTACTCGCGGACCGGCCGGTGACGACCCGGAGACCGTCGAACAGCCCGAACCCTTGCGTCGCTCGCGCTCAGGTAGCCGCGTCGGCTCGTTCGCCGGCGCAGAGAACGAGGCTGGCCCGGACGATCCCGCAGCCACCGAGGCTCGCGAGCTCGCCCAGCGCGCCGGCACGGCCGCTGCCCCCACAGACGACCCGGACACCGCGGCACTCGAGCCGCCGCCGCACACGCCGTTGCCCCAACGCGTCGAGCAGCTCAGCCTCTCCGGCGACATCAGCTACACCCTTCCCGGCAACGAGGTGCTCAAACCGGGCAGTGCGCACAAGGCGCGCTCACAGGCCTCGGACCTGATCGTCGGTCGGCTGACCGAGGTGCTCGAGCAGTTCGACATCGACGCCCAGGTCACCGGTTACACGCGTGGGCCCACCGTCACCCGCTACGAGGTGGAGCTGGGCCCGGCCGTCAAGGTGGAGAAGGTGACGGCGCTGTCGAAGAACATCGCGTACGCCGTCGCCAGCGCCGACGTCCGCATCTTGTCGCCCATCCCGGGCAAGTCCGCGATCGGCGTCGAGATCCCCAACCCCGACGCCGAGATCGTGTCGCTCGGCGACGTGCTGCGGGCACCCTCCGCCCGGGGCGACCACCATCCGCTCGTGGTCGGGCTCGGCAAGGACGTCGAAGGGGGGTTCGTCGTCGCCAACCTCGCGAAGATGCCCCACCTGCTCGTCGCCGGTGCCACCGGCTCGGGCAAGTCGAGCTTCATCAACTCGATGATCGCCGCGCTGCTGATGCGCGCCACCCCCGACGAGGTGCGGATGATCATGGTCGATCCCAAGCGGGTCGAGCTGACGGCGTACGAAGGCATCCCGCACCTGATCACCCCGATCATCACCAACCCCAAGAAGGCGGCCGAAGCGCTGCAGTGGGTGGTGCGGGAGATGGACCAGCGTTACGACGACCTGGCGAACTTCGGCTTCCGGCACGTCGACGACTTCAACAAGGCGGTGCGGTCGGGTGCTTTGAAGCCGCCGCCCGGCAGCGAACGGGTGTTTGCGCCGTACCCCTACCTCCTCATCGTCGTCGACGAGCTCGCGGACCTGATGATGGTCGCCCCCCGTGACGTCGAGGACTGCATCGTGCGCATCACCCAGCTCGCCCGAGCCGCCGGCATCCACCTGGTGCTCGCCACCCAGCGCCCTTCCGTCGACGTGGTGACCGGCCTGATCAAGGCCAACGTGCCGAGTCGGCTCGCGTTCGCCACCTCGTCGCTCGCCGACAGCCGGGTCATCTTGGATCAGCCCGGCGCCGAGAAGCTCGTCGGCAAGGGCGACGCCTTGTTTCTTCCGATGGGTGCCAGCAAGCCGGCCCGCGTGCAGGGAGCCTGGGTCACCGAGGCAGAGATCAGGCAGGTCGTCGACCACTGCAAGACTCAACTGCAGCCGACCTACCGTGACGACGTCACCGCACCCCAGCAGAGCAAACGGGAGCTCGACGACGACATCGGTGGTGACCTCGACCTCGTCTGCCAGGCCGTCGAGCTGGTCGTCTCGACGCAGTTCGGGTCGACCTCGATGCTGCAGCGCAAGCTCCGCGTCGGCTTCGCCAAGGCCGGCCGATTGATGGACATCCTGGAGAGCCGAGGAATCGTCGGGCCCTCCGAAGGGTCGAAGGCACGCGACGTGCTGATCAAGCCGGACGACGTCGATGACGTGATCGCAAGTCTGCAGGGGGAGAGGTGAACGTGGTCATCCGTCGACGTGCCGGCCTGATGGGGCTCATCGCCGGTGCGGCGCTCGCGATGGCGGCCGCATACCTGTGGCGCTTCAGCCAAACGGAGAGCACTGTTGCGCTGTTGATCGGCGCTGTCCTCGGCGTCCTCGCGATCGCGCACGCGCTGGCGTTCGGGGACGCGCGTACGCCGTTGCTGGTCGCCGACGACACCGGGCTCCGCGTGCGCCTCGGTGGCGACTGGATCGGTCTGACCTGGAACCAGGTCGAACGGATCGAGGTCGACGAGCGGGGGCGGGTCACCGACGGCCATGTGGCGGTGCTCGCGGCTGACCTCGGCGACGCACTCGACGCTGCCACCTTGCGAGGTCGGATCGGTGCGCGGTTCAACCGGTTCGCCTACGACGCCCCGCTCGTGGTGCCGTTCGGCCTCACCACCATCGTGTCCGTGGTCGATGTGCCGGGCGCGTTGACGCGGCTCGCCGCCGACCGAGCCCCGGTCGCTGTCCTCAACGGGACGGTCGACGACCCCGAGCCGACCGTGGAGGTGCACGACTCGGCCGTGCCTGTCGAGTCGCTCGGTGACGAGCACTCCGACGAGCACGAGCAGGTCGAAGCGCCGGCCTTCAGCTGGGCGTCGCCCTCCGCCGAGCATCTGTCGCGAACCTTGGCTGGAGCGACCGCCGCCGAGCCCAGTGACGAGGACGCGGACGACGACGAAGGCGCGGACGACGACGAGGCGTTCCCGGCCCCCGCTGCGCAGACGACGCAGGGTGCTCCGGTCGGCGCAGTGTCACGCCGACTCCCCTGGGGGTTGCCGAAGCTTGCGCGAGCGGGCCGGCGTACCGAGGTCGACGCCCCGGCCGCGAGGTCTGCTTCTGCGTTGACCTCGACCCCGGCCCGGCGCGAAGAGGTCACCATGCCGGTGCGCCGTGAGCCGGCGACGTTGGGGATGTTGGCACTGTCAGAGCCATATGCCGAAAGCGACACCGAGCCGTTGCCCGAGATTCGAGAGCTGCGCCGGCGCGACGAGCAGCAGCGGGCGGAGGACCATGATGACGGTCGTGGAAACGTCGGGCTCATCATCGACGCCACCACCGACCTCTCGGCGCGAGCGATGCGGAAGGTTCGCCGCCCGGCGTCGCCGGAGGTCTTGGACGAACCGGTCGTCGTTGCACCCGACACGGAGCCGCCGCTGCTCGTGGGTGGCACGCTGACGCAGGCTCGTGAGGCCCTCGGCCTGTCGTTGGACGAGCTTGCAGAGCGGACCCGCATCCGCCCGTTCGTGATCGACTCGATGGAGATGGACGACTTCGCGCCCTGCGGTGGCGACTTCTACGCTCGCGGCCACCTCCGCATGCTGGGCCGGGTGCTCGGCATCGACGCCGAGCCGCTCGTGCGCACGTACGACGAGAAGTTCGCCGCACAGCCGATCAACGCCAGGGCCGTCTTCGACGTGGAGCTGTCGAGTGGGACCACCGGCATGGTGCGTGGGGGTGCCGCCGGGGCGAACTGGGGTGCGCTGATCGCCACCGTGCTCGTCATCGTGCTGATCTGGGGAGTGGCCCAGTACTTCACCGACAAGCCGGCCGCACGGGCCGGGTCGAACCCACCGGCGCAGAACTCCGCCGGGCTCGGCTCACCGGGACCCGGCAACCAGCCATTGGCGAAGCCGCCTCCCGAGACGTTCGTCAAGGTGATGGCCCGGGCGGGTGATTCCCGCGTGGTCGTCACCGACGGGGCCGGCGGCGTCGTCTACCGAGGAATGCTCGCCGCCGGCGAGTCGACCCGCGTCGTCGGTGTCGCCCCGCTGCGCGTGATGGCCGTCGACGGCGGCGCGATTGCGCTGCGGGTGAAGGGCCGCCAGCTCGGACTGATGGGAGACGCGGGCGAGCGCGCATTCCAGCCGATCCGCGCTTCGCGCTGACCTCAGCGATGTTGGTGACGGTCGCGGTACCTGGGCCGGAGTGACGTCGTGATCTCGGGGATTCGGCGCGG
>JACCVA010000254.1 GCA_013698435.1 Nocardioidaceae bacterium
CAGCAGCCACCACCCGGCGCGCGTCCGCGTCCGCGTTGTGCCGCAGGACGCCGCCCGACCCCACCACGAGGCCGACCTCGCGCAGGTCCTTGCCGCTGCGCTCGACGAGCCGCCCGTCGGGGCTGAACACGACCCGCTGGCGTCCGCTGTGGCGGCGTACCGCCAGCGCAACGGCAGCCGAGGCGAGGTCGAGGTCGTCACGGGTCTGCGCCGGTGTGCCCGGCACAAGGCTGGGGTCCGCCTGCCGCGCCTGGGCAGCAGCCAGTAGTCCGTCCGGTATGTCGATGCCTGCAGCATGCGCGGCGTCGACGGTCGTGACCGCGCTCCATCGCATGCCGAGGTCGCCCTCGACCGTCCGGCTGAGCGGGACGGTGGCGACGACCTCACGGCCCAGCCCGGCGTCCTCGGGGTCCACCTCCACCACCGAGTGAATGTCAGTCGTGGCGCCACCGATGTCCACGACGACGACGTTGCCGGCCCCAGGGAGCTCGGGCCCGAGCCCCGCTGCCAGCAGCTCGACCGCAGTGAGGACGACGTCGGGAGTGGCGCCCTGCACCATGGCGGTGAAGTCGGCTCGCATCGAGAGCTGCTTTCCGCCGATGACGTGGGCAAGGAACATTTCTCGGATGGCGGCACGAGCCCCCGCCGGCCGCAGGACCCCGATCGTCGGGACCACGTTCCCGCACACCACATGCCGCACCGCAGCGGCTTCGAAGAGTCGACCGATCGCTGCTCGAGCGGTGGCGTTGCCGGCCACGACCACAGGACCGGGCCACCGGCAGTCAGCCAGCGCCTGGGCGTTGGCGAGCACGACGTCGGTGTCGCCGCCGTCGGTGCCGCCGACGAGCAGCACGACGTCGGGAGCGCTCGCGCGGAGTCGGCCCAGATCAACCCGACCCGACGACACGTGGACGACGTGGCCACCACTGGACAGCGCGACCCGTCGGCCGGCCTCGGCCGTGACGAGCTCCTCGTTGCCGACGACGCCTACCCGCAGTCCGCCACCTGCCGACGAGCATGCGAGCACGGGGATGTCGGTGGACCCGGCAACCGGCTCGAGCTCGCGGCGGATGGCGTCCCAGCCGTCGAGCACATCCGTGTCGATCGTGGTGCGATGCGTGGCCGTACCGACCAACGTCCCGTCTGCAGTGTCAACCAGTGCTGCCTTGGTGAACGTCGAGCCGAAGTCGACGCAGTAGACGAGGCTCACCGAGCGTCGAGCGCCTGCCGGAGGTCACCGATGAGGTCGTCCGCCGACTCGATGCCGACGGAGAGCCGGACCAGGTCGTCGGGCACGGCCAGCTCGGAGCCGACGACCGACGCGTGGGTCATGGTCGCCGGCAGCTCGATCAGCGACTCGACTCCGCCGAGCGACTCGGCGAGTGTGAAGAGCTGGGCACGGTTGCAGGCGTCGAGGGCCGCCTGGTGGCCGGCCCGGAGCCGAAACGACACCATCGCGCCGAACCGCTTCATCTGCGAGGCGGCGAGACCGTGCGCGGGGTGCTGCGGAAGCCCTGGGTAGAAGATCTCGCTGACCGCGTCGTGACCGGCCAGGAACTCCACCACCTTTTCGGCGTTGTCGCAGTGGCGCTCCATCCGCACGGCCAGCGTCTTGAGCCCTCGCATCACGAGGAACGCATCGAAGGGCCCGGCCGTCGCTCCGGTGGAGTTCTGGAAGGTTGCGAGCTGCGTACCCAGCTGGTCGTCCGCGGTGACCAAGGCGCCGCCGACCACGTCGCTATGGCCCCCGGCGTACTTCGTGGTCGAGTGCACCACGACGTCTGCCCCCAGCGCGATCGGCTGTTGCAGGTAGGGCGTCGCGAACGTGTTGTCCACCACGAGCAGCGCACCGCTCTCGTGGGCGGTCTGTGCGATCGCGGCGATGTCGGCGATGCCGAGCAGCGGGTTGCTTGGCGTCTCGACCCAGATCGCCTTGGTGCGGCCGGGTTGCACCGCTGCAGCGATCGCGGCGGTGTCGTGCACGGATGCCGGCGTGTAGTCGAGCCCCCACGGCTTGAGCACGGAGTTGAACAGTCGATACGTCCCGCCGTAAGCGTCGTTGGGGATCACCACATGGTCGCCCGGTGAGCAGACCACGCGCAGCAGCGCGTCCTCCGCGGCCATGCCCGACGCGAACGCGACCCCGCGCGCGCCACCCTCCAGGGCTGCCAGACAGTCCTCTAGGGCACGCCGAGTCGGGTTGGCGGTGCGCGAGTACTCGTATCCGCTGCGGAGCCCGCCGACGCCGTCCTGCTTGTAGGTGCTGGTGGCGTAGATCGGGGTCATCACCGCACCGTTGGCCGGATCGGCCGTCTGGCCGGCGTGGATGGCCAGGGTCTCGAATCCGTAGGTCCGCGGGGTGTCCATACCAGGAGCCTAGGGCGTGTTGACTTGGCAGCCGTTACGCCCACGGGCCGTCGGGGTCCAGCCGGCGCAGGACCGGCAGCAGGTCCGGCTCGACCGGTCCGTCGAGGTCGTCCAGGTCCTGCCACGACACCCACGTGTGGCCGAGGTAACAGTCTCGCTCCACTGCGGTCTGGCCACGCGTGTCGGGTACGCCGGCGTACGAGGCCCGCGCGAGGAAGAACTGCTCGCTCGTCACGTAGCGATGCCCAGCCCAGAACAGGTCCCGCACAACGTCGGTGGGGGTTTCGACCAGGTCTGGAACGGCCAGGCCGGTCTCCTCCGTCCACTCGCGGACGGCGGCCTCGGGCGCCGTCTCCCCGGCCTCGATCCCGCCGCCAGGAGGCTCCCAGAGATGGTGCCCGTCGTACGGGTCCCGCCAGTGCATGAGCAGCACCCGCCCGGTGGGGTCGCAGCAGAGCACCCGTGCGGCACGGCGAGGCACGTGCAGGGGGGCGACGAGGTCGGCGACGTAGTGGACGACGTCCTCACCGCGGTCATCGGTCTTCTGCAGACCCGAGACCGCGAAACCGAGCCGTTCGTAGAGCCGCCGGGCCGTGGGGCTGCGTGCGTAGGTCCACAGCTGTGCCCGCGCATAGCCGCGGCGCATCGCCTGGCTGAGGATCGCCTTGGTGACGACCGCTCCCCAGCCTTCCCGCCAGCGCGTCGGGTGAGTCGCGACGGACGACACGTGCACCAGGCCGGGGACCAGCCGGCTGCTGCGCCCGGCGTCACCGCGCGCGGGCATGGCCACCGCAGCAGCGACGAGCTGAGCATCGTCGAAGACGCCGACACCGAACGCACCGGGGCGCGCGAGTGCGGAGGTGGCCCCCTCGAGCGGCTGGATCAGCCCCAGCCCTGCTTGCGCCCTGCGGGTGTCGGTGGCGGCTCGCCAGAGCAGCGCAACGACGGCCTCGTGACTCGACGACAGTTCGTCCACTCGCGTCGTCATGGCCCCACCTCACCACAGGCAGGTCGGCCGCGCGGCTGGGTTTCAGCCAAGATGGCCCCGTGACCACAGCCACCCGGGTGCCCGTGACGGTCGACTACGACGGCGCCGAGCTCGACGCC
>JACCVA010000261.1 GCA_013698435.1 Nocardioidaceae bacterium
CTCTTCCTCGACGAGGCACCCGAGTTCAAGCCGACCGTCCACGACGCGCTGCGCCAGCCACTCGAGAGCGGCGAGATCTCCATCCGCCGGGCTGAGGGCGCGGCAAGGTTCCCAGCGCGCTTCCAGCTGATCCTGGCAGCCAACCCGTGTCCCTGCGGGGGCGGGCCGGGCAAGAGCCACTGTCGTTGCGGCACCGTCGTCACCCACCGCTACCAGCAGCGCGTCAGCGGTCCGGTGCGCGACCGCATCGACATCGTGCACTCCGTGCTGCCGGTGTCCCGCAACGAGATGCGCCAAGCCGTCCCCGCCGAAGGGACCACCGTCGCCGTCGCCGCCCGCGTGAAGCGGGCCCGAGAGCGCCAACGGGTGCGCTACCGCGACACCCCCTGGGTCACGAACTCCGAGGTGCCCGGCTATGAGTTCCGCCGACTCTGTCCGCTCGACCGAGAAGCCATGGAGCTGATCGAGGACGCGGTCGCCGACGGGAGGCTGACACAGCGGGGCGCGGACCGGGTGGCGCGGATGGCATGGTCGGTCGCTGACCTGTCGTCCGACGAGCGACCTTCGGGCGTGCACGTGCGCGAAGCATTGTTCCTGCGCTCCGACGGTGCGCTCGGCGAGTCGCTCCCCGGCCGGTGGGTGGCCTGAATGCCTGTCGATGCAGCCGAACGCGAGGCGCGCATCATCATGAGCCGGGTAGCCGAGCCCGGAGACGTCGACGCCTGCCGCCTGGTCAACGAGCACTCAGCAGCTGCCCTCGTCGACCGACTTCGCCGCGGTCACACCGGCGGATCGAAGCTGTCGGACTGGGCCGAACGGATCGGGTGCACCCGGGCCGAGCCGCTGCTCGCCCAGGCGGCGGCCGTCGACGCCCACTACATCTGTCCCGGCGACGACGACTGGCCGGTCCAGCTCGACGACCTGGCTCGGTTGGATTCTTGCGGTCCGGACCGACGCGGTGGTGCTCCGTTCGGGCTGTGGGTGCGGGGGTCGCTCGACGGCGCAGCGTTGCGGCGCCGCTCCGTCGCCGTCGTCGGGTCACGGTCGGCGACCGCCTATGGTGAGCACGTCGCGGGCGACCTTGCAATGGAGTGCGCGGACCGAGGTTACGTCGTCGTGTCGGGCGGGGCTTACGGCATCGACGCTGCCGCGCACCGTGGAAGCATCGCAGCAGACCAGGCGACGGTTGCCGTGATGGCGGGTGGGATCGACCGGCTCTATCCCTCGGGCAACGCGGCGCTCTTGCATCAGATCATCGCCCACGGCTTGGTCGTGGCGGAGGCGGCGCCGGCATGCGCGCCCAGCAAGTCCAGATTCCTCGTCCGCAACCGGCTGATCGCCGCGCTGTCGCAGGGCACGGTCGTCGTCGAGGCGGCGTTGCGGAGCGGGTCGCTCAACACCGCCCGCTGGGCACGTGACCTGAACAGGTGGGTCATGGGAGTTCCCGGGCCGGTCACCTCGCGGCTGTCGGCCGGCGTCCACGAGCTGCTGCGCCAGCCGGAGACCACGCTCGTGACCGATGCTGCCGAGGTCATCGAGCAGCTGGCGCCGGTCGGTGAGGAGCTGGCGCCGGCGAAGGCTGGACCCACCAACCCGTGGGACTGGCTCGACGCACGCTCTCGGCGCCTGCTCGACGCCCTTCCGGTGTCGCGTCCTGCCTCGGTCAGCTCGATCGCGAGAGCGGCGGGACTCGAGCAGGACGACGTCACCACCCGGCTGCACCGGCTGCGCGCCGCGGGCCTGGTAGCCGGTGGCGACGCGGGCTGGCGGCTCAGGCGGGAGTGACGCGCGCTGACGCGCACGGCTGTCACCGGAAATGTGGCCTGAGGGCCCCCTCACGCACCGTAAGGTAGCCCGCGGAACTGGGCGACGGCATCGCCTGCCTACCTGCCAGGCAGGTAGGCACCGTCCGATCACTTGAGGGGTTCACCTACATGTCGCAGCCACCTTCTGGTCCGTGGGACCCGAACCAGACGCCGCCCGGTGGGCAGCCTCCGCAAGGCGGCCAGCCACCGCCCTACGGTGCGTCCCAGCCGGGTTACGGCGCTCAGCCCGGGGTATGGCGGTCCCGGGCCGGCCAAGGTCCCGGCGGCTACGGCGGTCCTGGCCAAGGTGGCCCCGGTTACGGTGGCCCCGGTTACGGTGGCCCTGGCCAAGGTGGCCCCCGTTACGGTGGCCCCGGACAGGGTGGACCAGGTTACGGTGGCGGCGGCCCGAGCGGGCCCGTTATGGCGGCCCGGGTCCCGGTGGACCCGGCTACGGCGGCTCGGGGCAAGGTGGCTGGGGTCCGGGCGGCCCGTACGGCGGACCGCCCCCATCGTCGGGCAACAAGAACTCCCTTGGCATCATCATCGCGGTCATCGCAGCCGTGTTGCTCATCTTCGGCGGCGTGGCCGTCTACCTGCTCACGAAGGGTGATGACAACAACAACACCGCCGGCGATCCCACGGAAACCACGAGCACATGTTCGACGCCCACCGAGTCCACACCCACCGAGACTGAGCTGACGGAGACGACGGACTCCACCGCGTCGGCGACTGAGACCCCGACGCAAAGCACCTCGAGCGGTCGGCCGACGTTCAGCGGAGAGCTCCCGGCCGAGGACCTCTACGTCGGTCTCGCGAGCCACCTGGTCGAGCTCGGCACGTCCGGCGACTGCGCGGGAGCGCGGCAGCTGCTGGCAAAGGAGCTCGAGACCACGCTGACGGACGCCGAGCTCTGCACCGGTGAGACGTCGAGGCTCTTCGCGAAGGTCGACACCAGCGACTTCGACCTCAAGAACTTCAACACGGCAGGCGCCTACGTCGACTTCATCAATAACGGCGTGACCGTCAACGTCGGGATGAGCTTCATGGACGGCGAGATCTTCATCGACAACCTGTTCGTCTACGCGACCAGCTGACCCGGAAGGCAGAAACCGCCACGTCATCACGCGGTTCCCGCAGGGTGCGGGAGCCGCGTGTCACGATGGCAACGTGCCGGGCAGACAGATCACTGAGCTCCCGGAGCGGTTCGCGCGGCTGCTCGGGGACTACGAGCGGCACCTGGTCTCCGAACGAGACCTGGCTGCGCACACCGTCCGGGCGTACGTCGGCGACGTGGCCGATCTGCTCGACCACCTCACCCGGCTCGGGTGTGACGACCTGACGACTGCGGATGTGCGGTCACTGCGGAGCTGGCTCGCCAAGCAGCAGACGCTGGGCCGGTCCCGCACGACCATCGCCCGGCGGACGACGGCAGCTCGGGTGTTCACCGCTTGGGCCGCGAGGTCGGGTCACGCCGACACCGACGCGGGCGTCACCCTCAAGAGCGCCAAGCCGCACCGCACGCTGCCGTCAGCACTCACCACGGACCAAGCGCGTGCGCTGGTCGCGGTGGCCGAAGCCGCCGCGGAGGATGGGGACCCTGCCCGGTTGCGGGACCTGGCGATCATCGAGCTGCTCTACGCCTCCGGTATCCGCGTCGGCGAGCTGACTGGGCTGGACGTCGACGACCTCGACTTCGAACGCCGAGTCGTGCGTGTGTTCGGCAAAGGCCGCAGGGAGCGGTCGGTTCCGTTCGGTTCGCCGGCGGCGGACGCGCTGCATCGCTGGGTGAGGCAAGGTCGCCCTGCGCTCAGCGTCCCCGGTAGCGGGCCGGCGCTCTTCGTCGGCGTGCGGGGTGGCCGCATCAACCAGCGGCTGGTCCGCGAGATCGTGCACCGACTCCTCGGCGACGTCGACGGCGCACCCGACGTGGGGCCGCA
This sequence comes from Nocardioidaceae bacterium, assembly GCA_013698435.1. GTDB lineage: Bacteria > Actinomycetota > Actinomycetes > Propionibacteriales > Nocardioidaceae > JACDHG01. The sequence goes on from JACCVA010000261.1 coordinate 3,746, forward strand.
CGGGCTGCGCCACACTGCGGCGACGCACCTGTTGGCCGGTGGGGCCGACCTCCGCAGCGTCCAGGAGATTCTCGGGCACTCGTCGCTGGCCACGACGCAGATCTACACCCACGTGACCGCCGAGCGTCTGCGCAGCGCCTACCGGCAGGCTCATCCTCGCGCCTGACGCGGCCGGGTGGGTCGTGTTGTTGACCCACCGAGCAGCACGGCGGCAGTCACCGCAGCCGTAAGGCCGAACGCCTGTCGTGGCCACTGCTCCTCAGGCGTGCTCGTCGTCGCGTCCGAGGAGGATGCTGATGGTCTGCCGGGCACGCCGGCAAACGAGTCTCGGCCCGCGTCGCCGGCGTCGAGCGGCTTCAGCCGCACCGGCCGTGGTCCCAGGAGGGTGAGCGGGTCGAGGTACGTCGTGCCCCTGCGCACCCCGAGGTGGAGGCAGGTCTCGGGCCAGCAGTGCGACGACGTCGTCGTCAGGGTGCCGAGCGGGTCACCGGCCGCCACCGTCTCGCCGACCTCGACCTGGGCGTTGACCGGCTCATAGGTGGAGCGCAGCCGACCATGGTCGACGACGACGACGCCACGTCCGGCGAGCCGGGCCGCAAACGTCACCACGCCGGCGCCGATGGCCTGGACCTCCTGACTAGCGGCTCCGGCCAGGTCCACCCCGCGATGGCCAGCACCGAAGTCGCTTTCGGGAGGGTCGAAGGCAGCCTCGAGCGCAGGTGCGGGGCTGAGCGGCCACACCCAGCGTTCGTCGGCAGCGCCGGCGGCGCCCATGCCCAAGGAGGCGGCCGCGGCTGCGGCAACGAGCACCAGCAGGGCGGCCACGCGACGATGCGACATGCCCCCAGGTTGCTGCCCGAGCCCGGCCTGGTTCCAGCACCAGCCTGGCTGCTGTGGACGGCCGGCACCGCCCAGCGACCTGTGGACGGGTGCGTGCGTGCGGCGACGCCCGCCGGTTCGATCCCGGCGACCGATTCCACTACACTTGCCGCAGCGACCCGTCCGTACGGGTCGACTTCGCACGCCCACAGACCACGGTGTTCCGCGGGTGTGTGCCTCGGTCCTGGTCTCACTGCCGTTGGTTCGGTAGGGGAGCAGGTGGCACGCACGTGAGCGTCAGGGTCTCGACCTGAGACAAGAACCGACTGCGGCGCCTCGGCGTCGCACAGACGGTGCTCCTCGCGGGCACCCAAGGAGGCACGCACATGGCCGTCGTGACCATGCGCCAGCTGCTCGAGAGCGGCGTCCACTTCGGGCATCAGACCCGTCGCTGGAACCCGAAGATGAAGCGATTCATCATGACCGAGCGCAACGGCATCTACATCATCGACCTGCAGCAGTCGCTCGCCTACATCGACCGCGGCTACGCGTTCATCAAGGGGGCCGTCGCCTCCGGTGGCAACGTGTTGTTCGTCGGGACCAAGAAGCAGGCCCAGCAGGCGATCTCCGAGCAGGCCAAGCGCGTGGGCATGCCGTATGTCAACCAGCGCTGGCTGGGTGGGATGCTCACCAACTTCCAGACCGTCCACCAGCGTCTGCAGCGCCTCAAGGAGCTCGAGGAGATCAACTTCGACGACGTGGCCGGCTCCAGCCGTACCAAGAAGGAACTGCTCCAGATGCGGCGCGAGAAGGACAAGCTCGACCGCACCCTGGGCGGCATCCGTGACATGGGCCGGGTACCGGCGGCCGTGTGGATCGTCGACACCAACAAAGAGCACCTTGCCGTGGACGAGGCCCGCAAGCTCGGCATCCCGATCGTCGCGATCCTTGACAGCAACTGCGACCCCGACGTCGTCGACTTCCCGATCCCGGGAAACGACGACGCCATCCGCTCGGTCGCGCTGCTGACCCGGGTCGTCGCTGATGCTGTCGCGGAGGGGTTGATGGCCCGTGCGGGCGTCAAGACCGGCACCGAGGCCACGGGCGAGGAGCTTGGACGCGAGGAGCCGCTGGCGCAGTGGGAGCGCGAGCTGTTGGAGGGTCAGGCCGACAAGGCAGCCGGCGAGCAAGCCGGCGCCGACACCGCTGCGGTGAGCACGCCGGCAGCAGAGTCGACCGGCGTGTCCAGCGAGGCCAGCAGCGCCGCAACTTCGGGTACGGCCTCGACCGAGACCGCCGCCGCCGCGTCCGCCGACCCGGGTGGGGCCTCGACCGAGACCACCGCCGCCACGTCCGCCGACACGGACACGGCGACGGACACGGAAACGGACGCAGCCACCTCGGAAGCCATGGCGCCTGACGAGGAGGTCGTCACCACCGGCGGCGAGCCGGTTCCCGCCGAGCCTGCCGTCGACGGTGACGCAGCCGACGCCGACGTCACCACCACTGGTGGCGAACCGGTGCCCGCGGAGTCCGGTGATGCCGCGGACGCGACAGCCGAAGGTGACGACACCACGAAGAGCTGACCAGCTCACCACGCTCATCAACGACGAGGGCATCGGGATGATCCCGGTGCCTCGTGAAGCCACAGCAGACGAGGAACGGATTCACATGGCTAGCAGTGCCGCAGACGTCAAGAAGCTCCGCACCGCAACGGGTGCCGGGATGATGGACTGCAAGAGAGCCCTCGACGAGGCGGACGGTGACTTCGAGAGGGCCATCGAGGTCCTCCGCGTCAAGGGAGCCGCCAAGGCTGCCAAGCGGGGTGCGGAGCGAACCGCTTCCGCCGGGCTCGTCGCCACCGCTGGTGGTGCGTTGGTGGAGCTCAACAGCGAGACCGACTTCGTCGCCAAGTCCGACCAGTTCATCGCCCTGGCCGAACAGATCGTCCGTGCTGCCGAGCGTGCGCAGGCAGAAGACGCCGAGGCGCTGAAGCAGGCCCGGCTCGACGACGGTCAGACCGTGGCCGAGGCCGTAGAGGTGCTGGCGGTCGTGATCGGCGAGAAGATCGAGCTCGGCCGGGTCGCGTACTTCACCGGCAGCTCAACGGCCTACATGCACCGTCGCTCGACCGATCTGCCTCCGGCGGTCGGTGTGCTGGTGGCCTATGAAGGTGACAACGAAGAGGCCGCCCGGGGTGCTGCCATGCAGATCGCCGCGATGCGCCCGCAGTACGTGACCCGCGACGAGGTGCCCAGTGAGGTCGTCGCCAAGGAGCGTGAGATCGCTGAAGCGACCGCACGCGAGGAGGGCAAACCAGAGCAGGCGCTTGCGAGGATCACCGAGGGTCGCGTCAACGGGTTCTTCAAGGACGTCGTGCTGCTGGAGCAGCCGTCCGTCCAGAACCCGAAGAAGACCGTCAAGGCGGTTCTGGACGACGCCGGCGTCAAGCTGACCCGCTTCGCTCGCTTCGAGGTCGGCCAGGGCTAGGGTCGACCGCACGGACCGACGAGGCACGACGAAGGGGCTGATCAAGGTGGAGCTGGACGACACGACCAGCGCGCCGGCCCCGTCGGCGTACCAACGGGTGCTGTTGAAGCTGTCCGGTGAGGTGATCGGCGGCGGTCACGTCGGTGTCGACCCTGATGTCGTGCACACCATCGCCCGGCAGATCGCCGAGGTCGTCCGAACCGGGGTGCAGGTGGCCATCGTCCTCGGCGGAGGCAACTTCTTCCGTGGGGCCGAGCTGCAGCAGCGTGGGATGGACCGCGCCCGCGCTGACTACATGGGCATGCTCGGCATTGTGATGAACTGCCTCGCTTTGCAGGACTTCCTCGAGAAGCAGGGCATCGAGACCCGGGTGCAGACCGCCATCGCGATGGGGCAGGTGGCCGAGCCCTACATCCCGCGCCGGGCCATCCGGCATCTCGAGAAGGGACGCGTGGTCATCTTTGGTGCCGGTGCCGGGCTGCCGTTCTTCTCGACCGACACGGTCGCCGCGCAGCGCGCCCTGGAGACCAAGTGCGAGGTCGTGCTGATGGGCAAGAACGGGGTCGACGGCGTCTACACGGCAGATCCCCGGACAGATCCCACCGCAACCAAGCTCGACTCGATCACCTACCTTGAGGCTCTGCAGCAGGGCCTCAAGGTGGCGGACGCGACCGCGTTCGCCCTGTGCATGGAGAACAAACTGCCGATGGTCATCTTCGGGATGCAAGACGAAGATGCCATCGCCAGAGTTGTGCAGGGTGAGAAGATCGGCACATACGTCGGCGTCGCGTGAGGTGGCGTGACGTGGTGGCATCGAACTCGCGTCGCAGCTGCTGCGACGTACTGACAGGAGGAGCGCGGCGTGATTGACGCAAGCTTGAGCGAGGCCGACCAGAAGATGCGCAAGGCGGTCGAGGTGGCAAAGGACGACTTCGCGTCGATCCGCACGGGTCGGGCTCACCCGTCGATGTTCACCAAGCTCACCGCCGACTACTACGGGACGCCCACGCCTTTCCAGCAGCTCGCGTCGTTCAGCAACCCCGAGCCGCGAGTCGTGACGATCAACGCCTACGACCGTCAGGCCCTGGCGGCCATCGAGAAGGCGATCCGCGACTCCGACCTCGGCGTCAACCCCACCAACACAGGCGACCTGCTGCGCGTGGTGATGCCCGAGCTGACCGAAGAGCGGCGCAAGGACTACATCAAGCTTGCCCGTGGCAAGGCGGAGGACGCGCGCGTGTCCGTCCGCAACATCCGTCGCCACGCCAAGCAGAGCATGGAGAAGGAGCTCAAGGACGGCAACGTGAGCGAGGACGAGGTCTCCGGCGCCGAGAAGCGCCTGGACGCCATGACAAAGAAGCACGTCGACCAGATCGACGAGCTGCTCAAGCACAAGGAAGCCGAGCTGCTCGAGGTCTGAGTACGCCTATGTCCGACACTCGACCAGCGCCGGTGGACCAGCCGAGCCGCGCCGGCAGGGACCTGCCCGCTGCCATCGCCGTCGCGGTCGTCCTCATCGCGGTCATCATCGCTTCGCTCGCGTTCGTGCGAGACCTGTTCCTGCTGGTGGTGGCGGCTGCCATCCTGCTCGGTCTGTGGGAGATGGGCAAGGCGCTGGCACACCAGGGAACCTGGTTGCCAACGATCCCGATGTGGGCAGGCGCGGTGGCGATGATCGGTGGGGCGTACTACGGCGGACCCGATGTGCTCCTCGTGATCTTGGCGGCCACCGTGCTCACGTCGATGTTGTGGCGCATGCGGCGGGGGCATCCCGGCTTCGTGCGTGATGTCAGCGCTGCCGTCTTCTGCCTGATCTACCTTCCGTTCCTGGCGTCGTTCGTGGCGCTGCTACTCGCACCTGGCGACGGCATCCGCCGCGTGCTGACCTTCATCGCCGTGACGATCGCCTCGGATATCGGCGGCTACGTGATCGGGGTGGCCTTCGGACGGCACCCGATGGCACCGGTCATCAGCCCCAAGAAGTCCTGGGAGGGTTTTGCGGGTTCCCTCGGGTTCTGCATGGCGGCCGGGGTCGCTTGCATGCTGTATCTCGTCGACGGCGAGTGGTGGGTCGGACTCGTGCTGGGTGTCGTGGTCGCGGCTGCGGCCACCCTGGGTGACCTCACGGAGTCGCTGATCAAGCGCGACCTGGGCATCAAGGACATGAGCCAGGTGCTCCCCGGACACGGCGGCATCATGGACCGCCTTGACTCCCTGCTCGCCACCGTGCCCGTCGTGTGGTTGGTTCTGCACTTCCTGTTGCCCGCGGTCTAGTGGCAGACACACAACTACGCCGTGGGCGCGGCTTCGAACGTCTCGAGATCAGCGGCCAGGCCGGTCTGACCATCGCCGCCGAAGGCGTGAGTAACGCCTGCCGGCATCGTCGCCTCACCCAGCAGTCCGAGGGTGGTCCGGATCGCGAACGAGCGCCACAGCGCGGGTCGGTCCAGCATGGCGTGGCGGGCATCTGCGAGCTCGAACCGTGCCGTGACAGCGCCGGCTCGGCGCATCCGGGCGGCGTACAGCAGGCTCTGCGCCGGCGACGTCATCCGATCGTGGGTGCCGTGGGCGATGACGAACCGTTGGTCGTCGCGCAGCTGCGACGGCAGCGGCTCGTTACCAGGAAGCCAGGGTGCCAGCCCGCAGACGCCTACCACGGAGGGCTGGTTCGCCACCGCGAAGGCAGTCCGACCTCCCATCGAGTGCCCAACGAGGGCCACCGGACCCCCGGGGACGTCCTCGTTGATCCGGTCGAGTGCCCAAAGAGCGTCGGAGACCGGGTCGGGCGTCCCGTGCTCGGCGTTCCATCCCCGAAACCGGTAGCGCAGCAGGTAGACGGCGCACTGGGGAGCGGCCTGACGCAAACC
>JACCVA010000428.1 GCA_013698435.1 Nocardioidaceae bacterium
TCTTCCACAGCACCGGTGACACCTCGTAGCCGTAGAGCCGGTCGAGGATGCGGCGGGCCTCCTGGGCCTCGACGAGGTTCTCGTCGATGTCGCGGGGGTTGGACACGGCATCGTTGATGGCTTGCGAGGTGATCTCGTGGAACACCATCCGCCGCACCGGGACCTTCGGCTTCAGCTCGTCGAGCAGGTGCCAGGCGATCGCCTCGCCCTCGCGATCCTCGTCGGTGGCGAGGTAGAGCTCGTCGGCGTCCTTCAGCAAGGACTTGAGCTTGGTTATCTGCGCCTTCTTGTCCCGTGGCACGACGTACACCGGTGTGAAACCGTCGTCGACGTTGACGCCGAGGCGTCCCCAGGACTCCCCTTTGTACTTCGCCGGCACCTCGCTGGCGGTGTTGGGCAAGTCACGGATGTGGCCGATCGACGACTCCACGACGTACCCACGTCCGAGAAAGCCCGAAATCGTGCGCGCCTTCGCAGGCGACTCCACGATGACAAGCTTGTGTCCGTCGGTGGCCACGTGGGGATGCTCCGCTCTGCTCGTCGGTGCTGGTGTCTGAACGTGCTGCGAGGAAACCGTAGCGCGGCGCCGCAAGATGCCCCCTGCATCGATGATGCCTCAGTGCCGGCCGACACCGTCAGCCAGCCTCGTCACCGCCCTGAAAACGGTTCGGCGGACCTGGTTTGAGAAACGGCTACTTCTGGGTGGAAGCCTCGAAGGTCTCGTGCCACGTCTTCGACGAGGAGAGATCAGGCAGCGCGTCCTGGTACTGCTGCGCGAGCTGTGGCCACTCCCTGGCAAGGCGGGTGTGCAGCGCCACCGAACGGCTCAGCAAGTCCCGGAACTTGTCGGGCCGCCGCTTGTACCAGGCCGCCGACGTACCGTCCGCCGACGAGACCAGTGCGGAGTCGAACTGCGACAGCAGCCACCACTTCAAATCGATGTGGGCGATGTTCGCCTCGGGGTGCAACATGGCGAGGTCGCGGACCGGCATCACCTGACGGATACCACCGAGCGCCATCAGCTTCGCGCGTCCGACCGTGCTCGTCGGTGCCGTCGGCGACTTGCCCTTGCGTGGGGGCTTCTTGCGCCGCGCCTTCGGATACAGGTCGAGGTCGGGTTTGGCTATCGAGTCGTCGTATCCCTTGCGCAACGCGTTGAGCTCACCCAGCCGCAGACGCATGTCACGGTGCATCCGCTCGGGGCCCTCGAGGATGTCCTCGATCGCCATCAACCCCATCTCGGCGGGACCGTACTGCATCGACAACAGGTGCTTGATCTGTGTCTCGAAGCTCTCGCGCACCAGCCTCCCACCGCGCTCGTAAGGCGAGTGCAACAGTGCGGTGATGATGCGGTTGCGGCGATGGAAGTACGCCTGCCAGTCGATCGTGTCGTCCTTCTCGTGCCAGGGCACGTGCCAGACAGCAACACCCGGCATGGTCACGGTGGAGTAGCCGGCCTCGGCCGCCCGCAGCCCGAACTCTGCGTCGTCCCACTTGATGAACATCGGTAAGGCGAGCCCGATCTCGCGGATCACCTGGGTGGGGATGAGGCACATCCACCAGCCGTTGTAGTCGACGTCGACACGCCGGTGCAGCCAGGTGGTCGAGCGCAGCGACTGCTTCGCGAAGTTGTGACCGTGGACCGTGCCCGGGGCCGGCCCCCAGAACCAGCGCCACTTCGCCACCGTCTCGCCGAAGGCATGCATGACGGTGCGGTCGTAGAGGCTGAACATCTGCCCACCGACGATCGTCGGCGCCTTCGCGAGGTCGGCGAACGCGACGGCTCTCAGGATGCCTTCCGGTTCACAGACGACGTCGTCGTCCAGCAGCAGCACGTAGTCAGCAGCGCCGCGCGCGACGACCTCATCCATCGACCTGGAGAACCCTCCGGAACCGCCGAGGTTGCCCTGCTCGATCAGCCGGAGCTTGGAGCCGAGCGCGGCCGCCGCCTCCGGGTACAGCTCATGGTCGGAGACCTTCTCGGTCCCCTGATCCACCACGATGATCTCGTCGACGATGTCGAGCACCGCGGGTTGCTCCGCAAGCTTGACGAGCTGGTCGACGCAGAAGTCGGGACGGTTGAACGTCGTGATGCCGATCGAGACGCTGCCACGCTCGGTGCTGTCGGTCTCGAAGCCCCACTCGGCGGAGTGCAGCAGAAGGTTGCCTCGGCCGCCCTCGATGTCGAACCAGTACCAGCCGCCGTCGATGAACGGCTTGAGCGGCAGCTCGAACTCGATGGTCTGCGGCGCATCGCTGTCGAAAACGGCGGCGTCCGCGCGCTGGACATGACCCTTGGCCGTCGAGCGATAGACGAAGATCGTGCCTTGGCCGGTGGCCGTCACGAGCAGCTTCACCGTTGCGAGGTTCGTCCAGCGTCGCCAGTAGCTCGCCGGGAACGCGTTGAAGTAGGTGCCGAAGGTCAACCGGTGGTCGGACCTGGCCAGCGCGCCCCCGTGGGTGATGGCACCGAAAGAGCTCACGCCCTCGGCACCGCTGTTCGCCGTGTCGTCGTAGTGGTACTTCGCGCCGTCCTCGCTACGGGCACGGTCGGCCTCGGCGCCGTCTCCTTCTCCCGACTGGCGTGCGGTGCTCTCGCCACCTCCGAGACCGGACAACCCGTTCACGTACAGAGGACGGATGTCGAAGTCCTGCTCGGCGCGGATGATGGTGCGCTGGACGATGCGCAGCGCGCCAGTCTTGGTGGTCGTGGCGAGGGCGCCCTGCGCAGGCGCCTCTGCAGTGTCAGTCAAGGTGGAGTCCTCAGAAGATGGGCGTGAGACGGCCTCACGTTACCAGTGGGGGCGGGGGATGCGGCCAATCCGAGCGGCTCGCACCTACGATGAGCGAGTGCTCCGCCGCCCGCCGACTGTCTATCTCCACATCGGGCCGCCAAAGACCGGCACTACCTACCTTCAGGAGGTGCTGTGGCGCAACCCGCGGCGGCTCGCCGAGCAGCAGGTTGCCTTCCCTCGACGCCCGATCGACCACTTCCGCGCCGCTCTCGACCTGCGCGGGATGGACTTCGGCGGCTACCAGGATCCGCATACCGACGGGGCTTGGGAACGCCTCGCCGTTGCCGTGCTTGCGTGCCGGAAGGACAAGGTCGTCGTCTCGCACGAGGTGTTCGCCGGCGCGACGAGTGAGCAGATCACGAGAGTGCTGGACTCCCTGTCACCCGCCGACGTCCATGTCCTGTACGGCGCACGCGATCTTGCCCGGCAGCTGCCCGCGGTCTGGCAGGAGCGGCTGAAGAACCGCCGCACCGCTGCGTACAAGAAGTTTCTCGACACCACGCTCAGGCGGCCTCGAGGGAGGCGGCAGGGGCGCGGCTTCTGGGCAGCGCAAGACCCACTCCGTGTCCTCGGAAGATGGGCGGAGCAGGTGCCTGCTGACCGGGTCCACCTGATCACGATTCCTCATCGCTTTGCCGCCGACGACACCCTGTGGCGGCGCTTCTGCAGCGTCTTGGACATCGACCCCGAAGGGTTCGACCTCGACGTCGTGCGAAGCAACACGTCGCTGCCGCAGGCCGAGGCTGAGGTCCTGCGACGTCTCAACCAGGCCTTGCCCGAGGACCTGCCGTGGCCGGAGTACGAACGGTTGGTCAAGCAGCGGTTCAACACACTCGCCGACCGTGGTGCCGACGGCGAGCGACTCCGGGTGCCGCCGCGCTACCGCGCGAAGGTGCGTGCGCTCTCCCGCCGCAACCAGGCGGCGCTGGCTGCGTCGCCATACGACATCGTCGGTGACCTCGGTGACCTGACACCGCTTGACGAGGCGTTCGGCCGGGTGCGCGGGATGTCGGCTGCCAAGGCCGCCGACGCCGCTGTGACGCTTCTCGCCACGGTGCTCACCGAAGCGCCGACGGGCAGTGCCGGCCGGCGGCGGCGCGTGCTGGACCTCTGGCACCGCGGACACGGCAGCACCCGAGGCGACCGATGAAGCGCGTCTTCTTCCACATCGGCGCGCCCAAGACGGGGACGACGTACTTGCAGAACGTCTTGTTCCAGAACCGGCCAGCGCTCAAGGCCGCGGGCGTGCTCTACCCGTACTCCGACGCGGGCCAGTCGTTTCGCTCGATGCAGGACTTCCGCGGCGTCGGCTGGGGAAGCGC
>JACCVA010000043.1 GCA_013698435.1 Nocardioidaceae bacterium
ACGGGGCAGACCGGGTACTTCTGAGGATCCCTACTGGGCACCCAGACCTTGCCGCAGAGCGCCACGATAGGTGTCCCCATCACCATCGCCTCGGTGAGCTCGTCCTTGCGGGCGTAGTGACTGAAGCGGTCGTGCTCCCCCTCGTCGAGAGACTCTTGCGTGCGCCGATCCTCGATGGTCTCGACGCCCGGGCTCAGTTGAGTACTCACAGCGAGCAGTTTACGGCGAAGCTGTGACGGGCTCATGCCTCCCGGGTGAGAATGCCTGATGAGGTCCGGCAGGCTCGGGCGGTGGGCCGGGGTCGTCCCGGCGACCACACTGTGCGCGGTGACGTGCCTGACCGGGGCAACTCCCGACCTCGTCGTGGCAGCCGGGACAGCTTCGGCCACCCCAGAGCCGCCAGGGTCGCCGACCTGCGCTCCGGTGGGGCGACAAGTGGCGGGGCCGCCGCCGCCGGAAGTGTCCGGCTGCCCGCGGTGGACGCCAAGGCCGACTACCAGCTCGGAGGTGCCTATCCACCACCTCGCGGTGTGCGGGTGGTGAGCAGAGACCGCACCGACACTCCAGCGGTGGCCGGATACTCGATCTGTTACGTCAACGGGTTCCAGACCCAGCCGGGAAGGCTGCCGTGGTGGCGAGCACATCACCCGCGACTGCTGCTCCGTGACCGCTCCGGGGTCGTCGTGCGTGACCCGGGATGGCCGGGCGAGGTGCCACTCGACACGTCCACCCGCGCCCGAAGGCAGACGCTCGCGACGATCGTCGGGCGCTGGATGCGCCGGTGCGCGCGCACCGGCTTCGAGGCGGTCGAGCCCGACAACCTGGACTCCTACTCCCGGTCGCGCCGGCTGCTGCAGCGGTCCGACAATCTCGTGACGGCGAGACTTTTCAGCGGGCAGGCCCACGACGCCGGGCTGGCCATCGCCCAGAAGAACCTCGCCGACCTGACCCGCCGGCAGCGGCTGTCGATCGGCTTCGACTTCGCAGTGGCCGAGGAGTGCGCGGTCTACGCCGAGTGTGGTTCCTACCGCGCGGCATACGGTCGCCACGTCATCGAGATCGAGTACAGCGACAACGGCCGAGCCGCATTCGCCCGGGCTTGTCGCCACCAGGGCGGCGCGTGGTCGATCGTCTATCGCGACCGCAACCTGGTGACGCCCCGCAGCGCGAGGTACGTGTACGCGGCGTGCTGACCGTCCTCAGTTCATGGTCGGGTCGTCGGGGAAGGTCGCCACGTAGGCGAGCTCACCCGGTTGGCGCCGCAGAATGCTGCGCCACAGAAGGTCAGGGGTCGGGTTGAGCAGATCCTGAGGCTGCGTCGCCACCAGGTACCACGACCCCTCGGCGATCTCCTCCTCGAGCTGACCGGGACTCCACCCGGCGTACCCGGAGAAGACCCGCACCCCCAGCAGGCCGACTTCGACATCCGTAGGCTCGGCGTCGAGGTCGACCAGGCCGAAGTTGCCGACGAGACGGCGAAAGCCCACCTCGGGCCCGGGTCCTGACGACATCCCCACCGCGAGCGCCGAGTCCTGCGCGACCGGTCCCCCGGTGAACAGCAGCGGTGGTTCACTGACCGCCCCTGCCCATGCCGGCAGCACCGCCCGCACGGGAAGCTGCGACGGTCGGTTGATGACGACGCCGAGCGCGCCGTCATCGTCGTGGTCGAGCACGAAGATGACGGCGCGTGCGAAGTTCGGATCCATGAGCCGGGGGGTCGCGACCAGCAGCTGTCCCGCGTACGACGCCATCGCTCAGCCCCGACTTCCGTCAGCACCGACCGGTACGTCGGGCAGATCCGCGGGGACGAGGTCGTCCACGTCGTCGAGGCGCGGCGCCGCCGCGGTCCGCGACTGCGTCGCCACGGCGGCCTCCTTGACAGCTGCCGCCACCGCCTTGTGCACGTCTTCGTGGAAAACACTCGGGATCATGTAGTTGGCGTTGAGCTCATCGTCTGACACCGACGCCGAGATGGCGGCCGCCGCCGCAACCAGCAGACTGTCCTCGATGGTATGGGCGGACGCATCCAGCAGGCCACGGAACACCCCCGGGAAGGCCAGCACGTTGTTGATCTGGTTGGGGTAGTCCGACCGACCGGTCGCGACAACTGCCGCGTAGCGCCTCGCCTCGCTGGGATCCACCTCCGGGTCAGGGTTGGCGAGGGCGAAGACGATGGCACGGTCGGCCATCGCCTCGATGTCTGCGCCGGTGAGCAGGTTAGGTGCGGAGACCCCGATGAACACGTCGGCACCGCGCACGGCCTCCTTCAGCGAACCGTTGAAGCCGGCGGCGTTGGTATGGTCGGCGATCCACTGCAACGAGGAGTTGAGCTCGCCGCGGCCGCCGTGGATCACGCCGTCGATGTCGGCGACCACGACGTCGCGTGCGCCTGCCTCCAGGAGCAAACGGACGATCGCGGAGCCGGCAGCGCCTGCACCGGACAACACGATGCGCACGTCTGCCATTGCCTTGTCGACGACGCGCAGGGCGTTGGTCAGCGCAGCGAGCACCACGATGGCCGTGCCGTGCTGGTCGTCGTGGAAGACCGGGATGTCGAGCAGCTCCCGTAGCCGGGCCTCCACCTCGAAGCAGCGGGGCGCCGAGATGTCTTCCAGGTTGATCCCGGCGAAAACCGGCGCCACCACCTGCACCGTACGGACGATCTCGTCAACGTCTTGGGTGTCGAGGCACAGCGGCCAAGCGTCGATCCCGGCAAACCGTTTGAACAGCGCTGCCTTGCCCTCCATTACCGGCAGCGCGGCAGAAGGTCCGATGTTGCCCAGCCCCAACACCGCCGATCCGTCGGTGACTACCGCCACGGAGTTCCGTTTCACGGTGAGCCGACGCGCGTCCTCGGGGTTGGCGGCGATCGCCAGACACACGCGGGCGACCCCGGGCGTGTAGATCATCGACAGCTCGTCGCGGTTACGGATGGGGTGCTTCGACGCCATCTCGATGGTGCCCCCGAGGTGCATCAGGAAGGTGCGGTCCGAGACCTTGTGCACCTCGACGCCCTCCACCCGTTTCAGGGCCTCGACGATGTCGTCGGCGTGATTGGTGTCGCGAGCGGCACAGGTGACGTCGATGCGAAGCTGGTCGACACCGGACGAGGTGACGTCGAGGGCGGTGACGACGCCGCCTACCTCTTCCACACGCTGCGTCAGCTGGCTGACCGCGCTTCCCCCGGCGGGAACGACCAGGCGCACGGTGATCGAGTAGGACACGGATGGAGCTGTCGGCATACCCCTATCATGACAACAAATCCGGCGCACGGCTGACGCCACCTCACCGTCCGGGCAGACAACGGTTCCGGCCTGCCGCACTCGCTTGGTCCGCCAGGCGCCGGCTCGACTCCGGCAGCTACTTCGTCAACGTCACGTTGCCACCGTCAGCTGGTACCAGCTCGATCCAGGTGCGACCGACCGGCACCGCCACCTCGTCACCGTTCTTGAGCTTGAGCTTGAGCGGGCTGCCACGAAACGTCTTCACCCAGGTCACCTTCAGCGCCTTGTCACCGTGCACCAGGACCCCCTGCCCTCGGCCGGAGAAGACCGTCTCGGGCACCGGGTAGCCAGCTGGGTCCTTGTAGCCGGCGTCGCGGGTCCGCACTCGGAGCAGCAGGAGGTTGTCCGGCTGGAAGTCCTTGCCCGTCTCGGCGTAGGAGTCAGGTCGGGTCCAGCCGCCCTTGCCGTACACCCAGCGGGTCATGTGGCCGGGGGAGAAGTGCGCGTCGATGCTGGTGACGGTCACGTCGCCCTTGAAGTCGCCGGCGTCGCCGAAGGTCAGGTACGGGTTCGCGGGCGCTCCCCACCGCTTCTCCGGCTCGGCGGCGATCTTCGACAGCTGGATGAAGAGGTCGTACGGCGCGTTCCGCCCGCCGTCCCGGAAGAAACCGGCACCATGTGCCTCGGTGGTGGTGGCGATCTTTGCGCCCTCGAGGCGAGCGGTGGTCCTGCGGGCGGCGCCGGACGCGACGACCGTGGCTGAGACAGGCTTGACGATGCCGATGTCAGAGGCGCGCATCGACCGGACCGGACCCACCGTCTGCGCGGTCTCCTCGTAGTAGAAGACTGCCAGCCGCGTCAGCCCTCCCTCGACCATCTCCTCGACGACGAGGTCGGCCGAATCGAGGCCGACCTGCGGCGCGGAGCTCGAGGTGTTGTCGATCTTGACCACGTAGACAGGGTGCTCGGGGAGATCTCCGTCGAGCTCCCGGCCGGTCAGCGGCCACGCCCCGTTGAGGGTGACCGCACTGGCCGTGTTGGTCGGGCCGGCCACGTCCTTCCCAACCTCCGCCGGCGTGTCCTCGCCACCGCCACAGGCGCCAAGAGCCAGCACCGTCACCACACCCAGCCCGACGGCGGCTTGTGCCCAGCTGCGTACTCCGGTGTCCCTGCGGGCACGCAGAAGCAAGGAAAGTCGGCGAAGTGACATGCCCACAGTGTGGCGCAGGACCGCACCGAATTCGGTGCGGTCCTGCTTGTGCGTGTCTCAGGTGGCGCGGTCAGGCGTGCGAACCGCCCTCATCGCCGGCGGAGGGTACCGGCCCGCCACTGCGAGGTCCAGACCCGTTCACGGTGCACGACTGTGCCGGGACGTGAGGCGTGCAGGATGTAGGCGTCGCCGTTGTTGCGGCCGACGAAGATTCCGACGTGATAGACGCCCCCGGAGTTCAGGAAGAACATCAGATCGCCACGACGGATGTTGCTCTTGTCGATATGGCGGACGTAGCGGTACTGCGCGTCGGAGGTTCGCGGCAGGTAGAGGCCCGCGCGGCCGTACGAGAACTGCGTCAAGCCGGAGCAGTCGAAACGGTTCGGTCCCGCGGCGCCGTAAACGTAGGGGTCACCCTTCTGGTTCTTAGCCACAGACAAGCTGTCGCGAACCTTGTTCTCGCGCATGGTGAGGGCGTCGGCCGTCGGTGCCTGAAACGCCGACAGCGCGAGCGCTGCGACGAGCAGGAGGGGAATCATGACGCACCACCGACGTAGGGTCGCCATGGCAGACAGAGCTGAAACAGGCATGGAAGATCTCCTTCTCGCGCCTGCGAGGTCAGCTGTCGGGTTCGAGCGAGAAGGTGCTCGGCCGCCAAAGGCGACTTAACCCCGAGCACGGCGCTCCTGCACTCTGTGAGTGTGAAACGGTGAGCCGTGCGGAAGTGGGTCCCCCACTCCTGCCCCATGAGAGTTTTCGTCTCGACGATGTGGGGTCACGAGTGACGGGGGGCAGGACTCGGCGTCCGTCGCTCGTGCTATGCAATTAGGACTCGGTGGATAGTAGGCAGCCCTACCCCCGATCGCCAAACCGAAACCACCAAACGCCATTAATTCTTAGCAAGTGCGCGGGCCACCCACCCCTCGATGGCTCATCGCGTCGCGGACGCGTGCATCTCCCACACCATCACCTCGGCCGACTCGCGGGCGGTGACGCGGTGGCCGCCGCCGGCTGTGAATCGGGCGGCGTCCCCCTCGGTCAGCGCCGCCTCGTCCTCGATGTCCACCGCTCCCCTCCCGACGAACAGGTGCAGGTAGGGAGCCTCGGGAAGGCTGACGTGTTGCCCAGAGTCCAGGCGGGCCACGAGCAGCGCCGCCTGCCGATGGTGCAGGTGGATCGCGGTATGCCGGCGGTGCTGCGCCATCCCCGACGCAACCGGCACGAGGCCGCCGCCGAGCAACGCGTCGTCGACCTCCCGTTGTTGGTAACCCGGGGTGACTCCCGACTCGTCGGGCAGCACCCACATCTGCACGAAGTGTGCTGGCGGCAGCGCCGCAGCGTGGGGCTGGTCGTCGCGCCACCGGTCGTTGCGTTCGGAGTGCAGGATGCCCGTGCCTGCGCTCATCCGCTGCGCCAGGCCGGGATAGATGACGCCACGCCGGCCGGTCGAGTCCTCGTGGACGAGCGAGCCCCGCATCACCCAGGTCACGATCTCCATGTCGCGGTGCCGGTGGGCGTCGAAGCCCGCGCCGCCGGGCACGACGTGTTGATTGTTCGCGACCAGCAACCCGTGATGGGTGTTCGACGGGTCGTAGTGAGTCCCGAACGAGAACGAGTGCTGCGACTCCAGCGACCCGGCCCGGCTGCGCGACCGCTCGCCAGCTCGGCGTACGTCGAGGGACGCGGGGACGTGCGCGGCCATCTTTCCTCCGTCCGCAGACGCGAGGACCTGGCGTCTCGCGTTAGCTGATGGCGGTCAGCCGTGGGGGGCTGGTCCGCCGTTGTTCGATCAGCGCGAGCTCCATCTCCTCGAACGGCATCGGCCGCGCGAAGAGGTAGCCCTGCCCGATGGTGCCGTCAGCATGGTTCACGATGTGGTCGAGCTGGGTCAACCGCTCCACACCCTCGATCACGACGTCGAGACCCAGCGCATTTCCCATCACCACCATAGAGCGGACCAGGCTGCAGCCTCGCTCATCCTCCTCGATGTGCGCGAGGAACGAGCGGTCGATCTTGAGCACATTCACGGGAAGACGTTGCAGGTAGCCGATCGACGAGAAACCGACGCCGAAGTCGTCGATCGCGAACCGGACGCCGGACGCGGCCAGCTCCGTCATGGCCGTTACCGTCTGCTGGTCGTTGGCGACGAAGTCACGCTCGGTGAGCTCTAGCACCAGCTCGACGTCGCCCATGGTCGCCCGTGCGGCGGCAATCTGGGCAGGGAACCCGGGCTCGTGCAGCTGCTGGGCGGAGATGTTGACCCCGATCGAGATGGTGCGGCCGGCCGCTTCGCGCAGGGCGGGGGTGTCCCGGGCGACAATTTCGAGCACGGCGGCGCCCAGGCTGCCAATGAGACCGCTCTCCTCTGCCGCCGGGATGAAGAGGTCAGGCGGCACCGGGACACCGTCGCGGCGCCAACGGACCAGCGCTTCGACCCCGTAGGTGATGCGGCTGCGTAGGTCGACGACCGGTTGGTAGGCGACCTGCAGCTCCTTGGCGTCGATTGCTTTTCGCAGTGCCTCGATGAGCGCAATGCGTTGCAGCCGTTCGTCACCGAAGCCCAGGCGGTAGGTCTCGTAACGGTTCTTGCCTTGTCCCTTGGCGTGGTACATCGCGAGGTCGGCGTGGCTCAGCAACGTCTCTGCAGAGTCTCTGCGGGCCGACACGGCGACACCGATCGTGGTCGTGACCGAGACCTCCTCGCCGGATATCTCGAAGCGCTGTTGCAAGGCTCCCAGGATGCGCTCACAGGTGCCGGAGATGTGGGCTGAGTCGTCGACGTCCTCGAGCAGCACCGCGAACTCGTCCCCTCCGAGCCGAGCCACTGTGTCAACCCTCCGCACGCTGCCGCTGATCCGCTGGCCGACCTCGACAAGCAGGGAGTCGCCCGCCGCATGTCCGAAGAGGTCGTTGACACGCTTGAAGCCGTCGAGGTCGCAGAACAGGACGGCGAGCTGTCCACCTCGACGAGCGTGCATGGTGACCGCGTGCTCCACCCGGTCCATGAACAGCGAACGGTTCGGAAGCTTGGTGAGAGAGTCATGCCAGGCGAGGTGGGCCATGTCTGCGCTCAGACGCAGCCGGGTGAGGGCGTCTTCGGCGACGGCCACCAGGGCGAGCATGCCTTGGTGGTCGTCGTGGGCGGTGGCGCGGGCGCGGTTGCGCGCCGGTCCCACGAGCCACAGGTCCTCGCTCAGCGCAACGTTGACCGCGACCCCTACCTCGCTGCCTTCAGGCGGTGTCGAGCGCAGCCCCACGCGCGGGTCCCGCAGCAGGTCAACGGCACCGGCATGCAGCGCGTCGAGCACCTCCGTGCGTTCTGTGACGGTCTGCACGCGCACCGCGGTGTCCAGCAGGATCCTCAGCCTGCGAGCATGCTCGCTCCCGCGCGACTGGGCCCGTGAAGCCACAAGGATCGTGGACACCGGTACGACGAGCAAGGCAGCCGACCAGGGCGGCAGCTGACGGACGACGATCGACGCCAGGTATCCGAGCGCCGCGATGCCGAGGAACGCGACCAACGGACCAAGCGCACCGGTCGGCGCGAGCTCCTGACGCAGGCTCGAGCGTTCGTCAAGGCTCAGCGAGATCGCCGACATCACGAAGTCGACGACGAAGTAGACAGCACCGGCCAGGCCCGCCGCGAGCAGCTCGCGGGGACTCGTCTCTGCCGATGACCGGGTCAGGGTGAACGCCACCACCGCGAGGCCCCCGGCGATGACGCCGAGGGCGATGTTGAACAGCTTGACCGAAGGCCGCTTGTCCGAGAATGCCTGGCCTAACGTCACGCCGATCGACCACACCGCCAGCGCCGTCACGGGGTCGGTCATGGCGCACAGGAAGATCAGCACGCACGTGTCGAGCCCGATCTCGATCCCACCGCCGGTGCGGCCGATCAACATCGGGAACCAGCCCATGATCATGATGAGAGGGATCCCGAACAGCAGGTATCCCGGCACCACTCCAGC
>JACCVA010000012.1 GCA_013698435.1 Nocardioidaceae bacterium
CGCCCGCCGTCCGCGCTGGACATCCCCGCGGACTCGTCGTTGCCCCTCACCACCGTCGTCGTGTGACCACGGACGTCGCGTAACCCGGGGGGCCCCACCAAGACCGTCAATGGCGGCGAGATGCACGTGGAACAGCAGGTGTTGGCTGCGGCTGAGGCGAGAGTCGCCGCCCTCGCCGCCGAAGACGCGACCCGACTCGAGGCTCTGCTTCCCGCCGAGCGTTTGCGCTCCTCCCCGGCGTTTGCCATGTGAACAAGCCAGATGGCTTGTCAACATGGCAGATCTGCCGTGTTGACAGTGCGATTGCCATGTGAACATGGCAAACGCGGGGGGAGGGGGGCGAGGACGCTGACACGTGGCTCACCCGGTCAAGTGGCGTCGCGCGTCGTGCAGCCCCTTCACGTTGCCACGTCGGTCCGCGATGCCCGTCAGGTTGTTGGCCGTGAGGCGACGCGCGAAGTAGTCGGCCTGGACTGCCCACCGGAACCTGAGCATCGGGAGCAGCCCGACATCGACCTCGGCATCTCCGATGAGTCCGTGCTGAAGGTACGCGTCAACCAGCGCTGCCGCGCTGACCGGCCCGCCGACGTACAACACCGCCGAGGCCAGGTCATACAGCAGTGGACCGTAGAAGGCGCTCGACCAGTCGATCAGACCGCAGGTTGCCGAGCCCGGATCCCACAGGAACGCCTCGGGTGCGGGGTCTCCGTGGAGCAACCCCCAGCTGGCAGCTGAATGCGAGACGTCATCCCACCCGTCGACCGCCGCGCCGACGGCCGGCCGCACCCATTCCTCGACGTCCAGGTGCGCAGCGTCGAGGTCGATCCAGTGGAACCGCGGGGCATCGGACGGACCCACTGCGGCAAGTGCCGTATGCGCCGCGCCAAGCGTGCTGCCGATGACGGGCTGGTCGTCTTCTTCACCGGCGAGGGCGACGCCGTCGACCCATTCCAGCAGCGCCAACGACCCCTCTGGGACGTTTGCGCAGAGCTCCCCGTCCAGGGTCGCGACGGCTCGTCCGGATGGGATGCCAGCGGCATCGACGATCTGTGCTGCGATCAGACCGGCAACGAAGCCAGCACGTTGCGCAGCAGGCACAAGCTTGAGTGCCCAGCGCCGACTCCGGGCGCGCACCTGCCAGGCGGTGGAGTTCATGCCGCCGGTGAGCACCTCGACGTCCGCACCGGCCACCCCCCAGCAAGACAGCAGGATCGACTCGAGCCGGGCAGCATCCACGCCGACAGTCAACAGCAGCGGTCAGGTGATCGGCGGCGAACGCGCAGGTCCCAGGTGTCAGGCGAGCGGCTCGACGAGCAGGACCGCCGCGGACGTCGGCGTACGCGTGATGATGATCGTCGCGGGCGTCGAGCCCCTCAGTCCCAGTCGCCTCCGCAGCGCCTCTGGGGTGACCTGCACGCCGCGCTTCTTGATCGTCAGCGGGCCGATGCCGCGGGCCCGTAACGCCGCCCGCAGCTGCTTCTCCTTGAACGGAAGGACGTCTCGGACGGCGTACGCGCGAGCGAGCCGGCTGGGTCGGTGCAGGTCCGATGACACGTAGGCCAGGTGCGGGTCGAGGAGCCAGCCCTGCACGTCGGCGGCGACCGCAGTGACGAGATGGGCGCGGATGACGGCATCGTCGGGCTCGTAGACAAAATGGCCGACGTCTGCGACCGAGGCGTCGCCCGGGTCGTCAGCATCGGTCACCGACGCGGTGGCGCCTGACCCGTCGATGACGGTGGCGCGCCGCTGGACACCCTGGTCGGCGCCGCTCCAGAGGGCGGCCTCGCGCAACCGGCCGGACAAGCTCACCCACTCGGCCTCCACCTGGGCAGGCACGAGCGTGTGGGGGATGCCGGGCGCCACCTTGACCACCGCTGTCTCGGTCAGGAGGTCCTCGACGAACGACCATGGCGGCGAGTACGTCGCCGGATCGAACGTCCGACCCCGAGCGTCCCTTCGTGCCGGGTCGGCGAAGACGATGTCGTACGCCGAGCTGTTCTGCTCGCTCGCCTCACCTACGCTGACAGTGCCGGTGAGCCCCAGCGCTGCCAGGTTGGCGCGGGCCACGGCTGCCGTCACCGGGTCGCGCTCCACCGCGTGCACGGTGATACCCACGCTCGCAGCCGCAACGAGATCGGCGCCGATCCCGCAACCCAGGTCGAGGAGCCGGTGATGTCCCGCGGCAGCGATGCGGGCCGCCCGGTGCTCCGCCACCAGGCCGGCGGTTGCCTGCTCCAGGCCGACCGGCGTGAAGTACATCCGCGCCGCAGCCTCGCCCAGCTTGTCGACAGCCTTCCGGCGCAGCCGCACCTGGGTCAGCGCTGCTGCGACATGTGCAGGGTCGTGGCTGCCGGCCCGCAGCCGTCGTGCCGCCGCCAACGCATCGGCGCCGGTCTCGGCGTACGCCGCCTCGGCCTCACCCAGCAGTGCCTGGCCCGGGGTGGTCAGCAGGTAGTCGAAAGCGGCGCCGTCCACCCGTGCATGGTGGCAGACCCTTGGCCCTCAGGCAGACCTGAGCGACCCGACGTACCTGACACCGGTTGCTTGAATGACACCGGCGTCGGTGGCGGCCTGCTCGTCGGCCTCGCTCGTGTCTTCGAGGTCGGGGAAGAGGTAGGCACATGGGGTCAGGAGCTGGGTGTCGAACCGATTCGCGAGCGCCGCGATGACGTCGCTCGCGCTGTGCAGTCGGTGCTCGCGTGCCCACCCCTGGAGGTACGAGCCCCACGGCGCACTCGACGCGAGCCACTCGTCGCGGTGATGGCTCAGCCAGCCGTGATCGACGTCCGTAGCGGCGATCCGGGCAAAGCACCATCTCGCCGTTGCCTCGTCGAAGCGCTCCCAGGCCCACTCCAACACGACCAAGCCGCCACCCGGAACCAGCGTCGAGGAGATTCGATCGACGACCTCGTCCAGGTCCGCGACGTGGTGCAACGACGTGCACGCGACAACGGCGTCCACGGGTTCCACCCCGTCGTGACGCTCGAACTCGATGCGCCGGTACTCAGGCCCCTCAGGCGCCTCCGGGTCAACCCCAATGGCTTGGTAACCAGCCGATTGCAAAGCTGGCACGAAGCCACCCGACGAGCCACAGCCGACCTCGATGACCTGGGCGGGCACGGACGGCAGGTGCGCGTGGACGAAAGGCCAGGTCGACGTGAGCCAGTCCCGCCCGGTGGCGCCGGCGGCATCATTCATGGGTGCTCCCTTGTTCGCCGAACGCCCGCTCGTTTGGCACTCGGCTTGACCGAGTGCTAACGACGGCCTAGATTCGGACTTGGCACTCTGAAGGTAAGGGTGCCAACCGCAACAGAGCACGGCACCCGCGACGACGTGCGCTGTTAGCACACCGCACCACCGAGCAATTGTCCATGTTTCAGCGCCTCTCTCATCGAAGTGAAAGGTGAGGTCAGCAGTGTCTGTCAGCATCAAGCCGCTTGAAGACCGCATTCTCGTCCGCACGCTCGAAGCCGAGCAGACCACGGCCTCCGGCCTGGTCATCCCGGA
>JACCVA010000015.1 GCA_013698435.1 Nocardioidaceae bacterium
GAAACGCGTACCGCGTCTACAGCCTGGACGGGGTAGTACCTGTCAGCGGGGACCGCGGCCGCGCATGAATCCGACAGCGACGACAACGAGCACGATGAGCACGATGATGATCAAGATTGTCTTCATAGCGTGCAGGTTACCCGTTGTGTTGGGTCCATGCCGTCTCCAGGGGCTCGACGCGGCCGCACGCTGATGGGGACGAAGGGTCAGAGCGTGCGGCGTGGGCGCGGGAAGCGCTCGCCCAGGGCCAGCGCCAGGCCGGTGATGTCGAATCCGCTCAGCCGGACCGGACCGTGCTTCATCAGCTTGACCAGCTGAGGCAGTGTCGCGACGTAGGTGTTGCCGACGACGGCAGGAGCGCTGAGGGATCCGCCCACCAGACAAAGGACGGCCTGGACGCCGGCACCGGACCAGCCCGCGGACTCGAGGGCCGCGACGACCCGCGACGCCAGCGTGTCGACGTCGTCGACGACCGCGGTGTAGTCCTCCCCGTCGACGAGAAACCGCTCGTACGACGATCCGCGCCGCCGGGACCTGCCCTCGAACTGCACGTTGCTGCCGGCCGCTTCGTCGACCTCGACGACCCAGACACCGGTCGACGTGATCGCCAGGATGTCAATGGTCGTCTCGCTGGTCTTGTTGAGGACACGGCGGTGATAGAGGTACACGCCGTCGGGATACTTGTCGCGCATCGCGATCGCCACCTGATGCTTGATGACGGCCCGCTCCGTGCCGGCGATCCAGCGAGGGTTGTCGCTCAGGATCAAAGTGGCGCGCTCGCCATGCGACTTGCCTCCTTGCGACCGCTGCGTCTGGGCGGGCAGCAGCGTCTCGAACTCTCCGGCCACCGACGTGGGAAGCGCGCGGGCGTTCTCCACATGATGATTCATAACTACCATATGTAGCCGTTTGGTCGCGCTGTGTCCTCATAATTGGGAAACTATGCGCGAACGGTTCTTGGCCGCTCCCACCCTGGAAGAGGCGACATGGAGTTGTATCCAGATACCCCCCGGTGGTATAGTCCAACTTATGACGACGGGTACGACCCCGCGCTCATCAAAGGCCACGACATCGCCGCGATCCCGTTGGCGGCGGCCGGCCTGCTGTACCCCATCGTGGCCGGTGCGGCGATGGCGTTCAGCTCGGTGTTCGTCGTGACGGACAGCCTCCGGCTGCCCGAAGCTCCGACCATGAGGAGTAGCTGATGTCACACCCACCTGAGCATCGACCGGCTTCCCAGTCTGCAGACGCTGCCGCCCAAGGACGTGCCTTGACCGCGACGGCGATCAGCGCCACCTTGCACTGTCTGACCGGTTGCGCGATCGGCGAAGTCCTCGGGATGGTGATCGGGACGGCTCTGGACTGGCACAACGCTGCGACCGTCGCCTTGTCCGTCGCGCTGGCGTTCGTGTTCGGCTACTCGCTGACGATGCTTCCGGTGCTGCGCGCCGGCGTGGCGCTGAAGGCGGCCGTCGCAGTTGCGCTCGCCGCAGACACGGTCTCGATCTTGGTGATGGAGATCGTCGACAACACCGTGATAGTGGCCGTTCCGGGTGCGATGGACGCCGGCCTCACGAGCTGGCTGTTCTGGGTGGCACTGGCCGGTTCCTTGGTGATCGCCTTCGTCGTGACCGTCCCCGTCAACCGGATGCTGATCGCCCGTGGCCGCGGTCACGCCGTTGTCCACGCGTATCACTGACCCCTACTGCTTCGAGGTTCTCGCCACGTCGACCCTACGATGGGCTGACACCGGGCGACGTATGGGCGCTCGGACCGAAGCACGAAGGAGCGGCAGGCGGTGAGCTGGATCAGGCCGGTGGGGACGAAGCTGGTGAAGTACGGACCCCAGGCACAGCTCCTCTGGAAGCACGTGGCGGCACCCGCGACCGCTGCCGCCGGTCGCACCTTTGCGGCGCAGACCGCTCGGCGCACCGCTGTCAAGCATGCGGACACCGTGGTCGAAGGCGCGATTCTCAACGTGATGCTCGACGGTGAGACCTACTGGGTTGTCTTCAGCGGTGGTGAGCCGGTGACGGCGTACCCCGCTGCGCCGGTTCCGTTGCCGGAACTGATCGCGCATGCCAACCTGTCGAAGAAGATGACACCCGACCAGTACCGCAGCCGCCAGGCCGAGGCCTCTCGGACCCGCAAGGCGGTCGACACCGCGCGGACGGTGCGGCAGCAGTACCGCCGCCGCCGAGACGGTATGTAAGAAGGCGCGCCGCGGGGTGGGAGAATTCCTGCGTGCATATCGCGGTCGGAGTCGTCGTTCTCATCAGTGTCGTCACGCTGGTGACAGCTTTCGGGCGCAGGCTGCCGGTGCCGGCACCGCTGTTGCTGGTCGTCGTCGGGGTGGTGGCGTCGTTCATCCCCCAGGTGCCCGAGGTGGAGCTCAGCCCCGACCTCGTGCTCGTCGGCTTCCTACCTCCCTTGCTGTACGCCGCTGCGCTCAGTACGTCGGTCACCGACTTCCGCGCCAACAAGCGGCCCATCGCGTTGCTGTCGGTGGGTCTCGTGATCACCACAACCGTCGTGGTCGGTCTGGTCGCGTCGTGGCTGCTGCCGATACAGCCCGCGGTGGCGTTCGCCCTCGGCGCCGTTGTCTCACCGCCTGACGCTGTGGCGGCGACGGCGATCGCACGTCGGGTGGGCATGCCGAGAAGGATGGTGACGATCCTTCAGGGCGAAAGCCTTGTCAACGACGCCACGGCCTTGGTTGCCCTGCGCACCGCGATCGCCGCCTTCGGCGGCACCGTGACCGTGTGGGGGGTCGGCCTCGACTTCGTGACGACTGCCGTGGGTGGCGTGGTGGTCGGCGTCGTCGTTGCGATCGTGACCGGCAAGATCCGCAGGCACATCCACGACGAGGTCAGCGACACGGCCGTGTCGATCGTGACGCCCTTCATCTCCTACCTGGCCGCCGAGCAGCTGCACTTCTCGGGCGTGCTCGCCGTCGTCGTGACTGGGCTGATCCTCGGCCACCGCTCCCACTTGATGCAGTCGGCGTCATCCCGCGTCTTCGAACGGACGAACTGGCGCACCTTCGAGTTCATGCTGGAGAACACGGTCTTCTTGCTGATCGGGCTGCAGGTGCGCTCCATCGTCACGGCTGCCGGCCAGAGCGACCTCGGCATCCAGCGCATCGCGATCGCCTGCGTCGCCATCACCTTGACGGTGATGATCGTGCGGCCGCTGTGGGTGTTCCCGGCGACGTACCTGCCACGGCTCATCCCCGCCATTCGGCGAAAGGACCCTATGCCGCCGTGGACGTATCCGGCGGGGATCTCCTGGGCCGGCATGCGTGGTGTGGTGACGCTCGCTGCGGCGCTCATCCTGCCGGCCGATGAGACGCAGGAGCGAGAGGTGCTGGTCCTGATCGCGCTCGTGGTGGTGGGGGCGACACTGCTGCTCCAAGGTGCGACCCTGCCATGGGTGCTGCGCCACCTCGGCCTGACCGGACCCGACCCGGCTGAGGACGCGCTGCAGGCAGCCAGCGTCGCGCAGCGCGCCTCCGCCGCCGGCTTGCGCCGGCTCGAGGAGATCCGGACCGACGACGACCGCGACGAGGTCCTGGAGCGCGTACGCCGACGCAGCAACGAGCGCTCCGACGCATTGTGGGAGCGCCTGGGGGGAAGCGACGAGACCCCCAGCCGGGCCTACGCGCGGCTGCGGCTGGCCATGATCGACGCGGAGCGCCAGGAGCTGCTTCGGCTACGCGACGAAGGCGCCGTCCCCGATGAGGTGATGCGGCGCGTGGTGGCCTCCATCGACATTGAGGAGACCGTGCTCGACCTGGGCCAGCGCTGGAGCGACGAAGGCCGCGCGGACCAGCTGACCTCGTCGATCACGCATGGCGCCTGCGAACACCTGGATGAGCTGTCTGAAACTCCCGCGCCCAAGACGCCGCAGGGCTGCGAGGAGTGCATCGCTGAGGGCCTGGAGTGGGTGCACCTGCGGTTGTGCATGTCGTGCGGTCACGTGGGCTGCTGCGACTCATCGATCGGCAAGCACGCCAGCGGCCACTTCCAGCACGTGCAGCATCCGGTGATGCGCAGCATCGAGCCGGGTGAGGCCTGGCGCTGGTGCTTCGTCGACGACGTGCTGGGCTGACGCCGAATCAGGGAAGGTAGCGGCGAGCCTCCGAGACGAC
Organism: Nocardioidaceae bacterium; assembly: GCA_013698435.1. Taxonomy (GTDB): domain Bacteria; phylum Actinomycetota; class Actinomycetes; order Propionibacteriales; family Nocardioidaceae; genus JACDHG01. The sequence goes on from JACCVA010000015.1 coordinate 4,151, forward strand.
CTCCTCGAACAGGGCCTGCCCGAGGGCGGCACCCTCGCGCCGTACCGAGTCCGCCTCGACCCGGATCAGACGGTCCAGCCGAACTTCGCTGGGACGCCGCTCGCGGTCCCAGTCGCCGGTGCCGACGTCGCGCCAGTGCCGTCCTTGGCGTGTCTCCCGCTCGGCGTCGCGGTCATGGTCCTTGCTGGTCAGCATCAAGCCGGCAAGGTCGCGGTCGAGGCGTCCGATGATGAGGACCGGGCGGTCCTTGCCTCGCGACGGGTCGTCCTCATACGGCACCCAGGTCCACACCACCTCACCGGGATCGGGACGCCCGTCGCTGCGCGGTCGGTACTCGACGACCAGACCCTGACCTTCCCGTCCCGGTGGGAGCGGGGGCGCGGAGTCGTCCCGCGCCCCCACCGGTCGACGGCGGGTGAGCGTCGTCAGAAGTCGGCGGAGCTGACCGCCCCGAGGCTCACGAGGCAAAGGATCAGCAGCCGCAGGTGTAGTTGGTGAGGCGAGGGGTGCGAGTCATGACCATTCCGTTCTGCGGCAGGTGCGCTGCGGCCGAATGTGTGACAGGGGAGGAGCCGGCGGGCTCCCACCGACGTGTCTAGCAGTCGAGGGGGTTGCTTGCCCAGACCTAGGTGTAGCGACCACAGACGTTGTTGACGTCGGCGTGGCGGCTTCAAGTGAGGCGGGACCTCCAGCAGGAATGGCGCTGTTGAGTCGCTACTTCGTTCGGAGGTCCCGTGTCGTACGCTAACGCCCGTCTCACGTTGCACGGCCGGCGCACGCTGGTGCAGCGCGTCCTGGTCGGTCACAAGCCCAGTGAGGTCGCCAAGCAGCTGAAGGTGAGCCGGCAAACGGTCTTCACGTGGATCCGCCGGTTTCGGGACGAGGGCGACGCCGGCCGGCACGAGGCAGCCGGGCGCTGGTGGGGCCGCAAGTCGCTCGCCCTCAGCTCCGTTGGAAGAATGCAAGCATTCTGCGGCTGGCGTCCGGCGATGCCAGGATCTCCTGCATCTGTGCGCTGTTGTGCGCGGCAGCACTGGTGCGTTCGAACATCTCGCGTTCGTACTTCTCGACGGCAGCAGGGAACTCGTTCGGGTGCGCGGCCAGCGCGACGCCGAGCAGGGCGCCGTCGAGCAGCGCCATGTTTGCACCCTGCCCCACGGGCGGCATCAGGTGTGCGGCGTCGCCGAGCAGCGTGACGTCTGGCCTCGACGGCCAAGTCAGGCCGACCGGGAGAGTGGTGATCGACCAAGGCACGGCCGTGTCATCACAGGCGGCGATGAGTGCCGTGAACCGTGGGTTCCAGCCCGTGAACAGGTCGATCAGTCGAGCCCGGGCGGCGACTGGGTCGCCGAACGGGATCCCGCTGGTGGCGAACCAGTTGTCGACGGTGTGCGAGCTGAGGTAGAAGCTGAGGTAGACGCGTACGCGGCCGTCGCCGTTGCGTTGCGCTGACAGGGACTGCCCGTCACCGAGCACCCAGTAGTTGCCGCGCCCCGACCATCGCCGCGAGGTCGGGGTGGGTGCGGTCGACGTCGGGAATGCCGAGCTCGACGACGGATTGGCCGGTGCGTGCGGGCCGGGCGTCGGTGAGCAGTGCGCGGACCCGGGAGTTCGCGCCGTCGGCGCCGACCAGCAGGTCGTACGTTGCGCTGCTGCCGTCGGTGAAGTGCAGCAGGCCGTCTTCCGCGTGTTCGAACGCGTGCCCCCAACGCACCGCGCATTCGGGGACGGAGTCCAGCAGCAGGGTCCGCAGCTCGGCGCGGTCGACCTCGGGCCGCTCAAGCGGGGCGTCGTCGGGCGTCTCCTCCTGGAGCAGCAAAGTGCCGTCCGGTTCCAGGAGGCGCAGGTCTTGGCCTTCGGGGCGGGCGATCGCGTGGAACTGGTCGATCAGGCCGGCCTCGCGTAGCGCCCGCTGCCCGGTCCCGGAATGAAGGTCGAGCATGCCGCCTTGAGCGCGCGCGCCGCGAGACGGTTCCCGTTCGTAGACGACGGCGTCGACGCCGTGCATGTGCAGCACGCGCGCGAGGGCCAGGCCGCCCAGTCCGGCTCCAACGATGGCGACGGTCACGGTCTCCCCCTTGGACTCGATGCGGCATGTTGTCCAGCCGCAGCCGATTGTGCCGCTGCGGGCCGGGGACCGGGGCGCTCATGCTGTGGCTGACCTGCGGGCCAGTGTACGAACTGTCAACAAGGTCCCTGGTCGGTACACCTAAGCCCGTCGTCGGGCCGCGTCTCAGCCGTGCGCAGCCGCGTCAGGCGGCGACCAGACCGGGCTCGGTCGGGACGTCCTCCTTCTTGGCGTTGACCAAGAGCAGCACCGTCAGCAAGGCCAGGAACAGCAACGTGGCGCCCCAGAAGAACGACACGTGGTAGCCGTGCACGAACGCGAGCCCCGTGACCTCCTTGGCGTCGGCTGGATCGCGCAGGTTGTCCGCGACGTAGCCGGTCACCGCACCGGCGTACAACGTGTTGAGCAACGCCAGACCGAGCGATCCGCCGATCTGCTGTGCGGTGTTGAGCACAGCGCTCGCCACCCCGGCGTCGTGGTGGCTGATGCCGACCAGGGCGGTGCTGGAGGCCGGGATGAAGACACCTGCGAGACCGACGCTCATCAAGAGCAGCGACGGCAGCACGTGCAGCCAGTACGACGTGTCCGGGGTGATCTGGGTGAGCAGCAGCATGCCGACCACGGCCATCACCAGCCCGGGGATCAACAGCGGCTTCGGGCCGACCCTCGGCAGCAGCTGTGAGACGACCCCGGCCGAGACGATGATCCCGCCGCTGAACGGCAAGAACGCGAAGCCGGACCTCAGCGGGCTGTAGCCCAACGTCAGCTGGAAGTAGTAGGTCAGGAAGAGGAACATTGCGAACAGTCCCGCACCGACCAGCAGAAACGTCAGGTAGGAGCCGCCCCGGTTACGGTCGAGGATGACCCGCATCGGCAGCAGCGGGTTGTTCGCACGCAGCTCCCACACGATGAAGGCCACCAGCAGCACGGCCGCTGCGATCAGGAAGAACAGTGTCGAACTTGCGGTCCACCCGAGCACCTCGGTGTTCCTGCCCGGGTCCTTCAGCTTCGCGGCCTCGGTGAAGCCATAGACCAGCGACACCAGGCCGAGCGTCGCCAACACAGCGCCGGGAATGTCGTAGCGGGTGTCACCCTCGGCCTTGCTCTCGTGCACGATCGGCACGGCTGCCAGCGCGGCGCCGATCGCGATCGGGACGTTGACCCCGAGACACCAGCGCCACGAGGCGTACTCCGTCAGCACGCCGCCGACGATCAGGCCGATGGCAGCGCCACCACCAGAGATCGCGCCGAAGACGCCGAACGCGAGGGCCCGCTCCTTCGGCGAGGTGAACATCACTGTGATCAAGGACAGCGCAGCAGGCGCGAGCAGCGCCGCGAAGGCGCCCTGCAAACCTCGGGCGGCGAACAACAGCCCAGCGGTCGAGGCGACCCCACCCAGGGCGGACGCGCCGGCGAAGCCGAACAGCCCGACGATGAACGTGCGCTTGCGGCCAAGGTAGTCGGCGATCCGGCCGCCGAGCAGCAGCAACCCGCCGAACGCGAGTGTGTAGGCCGTCACCACCCACTGCCGATCAGCGTCGCTGATACCGAGATCGGCCTGCGCCGACGGCAGCGCGATGTTGACGATGGACGCATCGAGAATGATCATCAGCTGAGCAATGGCGATGACACCGAGCGCCAACCAGCGCTTCGGGTCCAGACCGTCGTCAGGCGTGGACCGCCCGGCGGGGGTGGCCTCGGAGGGAGGAGTGGACTCGGTCACGAAGACCCTTTCACGTCGGTGGGCATATCGGTGGGCGATCGTGTCGCTCACTCCATCATGCGGCACCGACAAAACCGGAAGGCGGCACTAGAGTCGAACGATCATGACCACCAAGCGGCGCCTCGCGTCAGAGGCGTCCGCCCCCGCGCCGCAGCGCCCGCCGCGGGTCGTCACCTATCCAGCGCAGCTACCCGTCTCGCAGCGCAAGGACGACATCGCGGCCGCTATCCGTGACCATCAGGTCCTGATCGTCGCGGGCGAGACCGGCAGCGGCAAGACGACGCAGCTGCCCAAGATCTGCCTCGAGCTGGGACGCGGCCAAGGCGGTGCGGTGATCGGCCACACTCAACCTCGCCGCATCGCCGCCAGGACCGTCGCCGAACGGATCGCCACCGAGCTCGACACCGAGCTCGGGCAGCTCGTCGGCTACCAGGTCCGCTTCACCGACAGGTCGAGTGAGGCGACGGCGGTCAAGGTGATGACCGACGGCATCCTGCTCGCCGAGATCCAGCGCGACGCCACCTTGCGTCGGTACGACACGATCATCATCGACGAGGCGCACGAGCGCAGCCTCAACATCGACTTCATCCTCGGCTACCTCAAGCAGCTGCTGCCGCGTCGACCGGACCTCAAGGTCGTCATCACCTCTGCCACCATCGACCCGGAGAGGTTCTCTGCGCATTTCGACGACGCCCCGATCATCGAGGTGTCGGGCCGCACGTACCCGGTCGAGGTGCGCTACCGAGAGCTCGAGGACGACCAGACGCAGGGCATCGTGGACGCGGTCCGCGAGCTGACCAGTGCAGGACCCGGCGACATCTTGGTGTTCTGCTCCGGCGAGCGGGAGATCCGCGACGCCGCCGACGCGTTGAAGAAGCTCCCACCCAGCCGGGTGACCGACCAGCTCGAGGTGCTCCCGCTGTACGCCCGGCTGTCGTCGCACGAGCAGCACCGCGTCTTCGCGCCGCACACCACCAGGCGGGTGGTGCTGGCCACCAACGTCGCGGAGACGTCGCTCACCGTGCCCGGCGTCCATTACGTCGTTGACACCGGCCTCGCCCGCATCTCCCGCTACAGCTCACGTACCAAGGTGCAGCGGCTGCCGATCGAGCCGATCTCGAGGGCGAGTGCCGACCAGCGCAAGGGCCGGTGCGGCCGACTCGCGGACGGAATCTGCATCCGGATGTACGCCGAGGAGGACTTCGAGGCGCGACCGGAGTTCACCGACCCCGAGATCTTGCGGACCAACCTTGCCTCGGTCATCTTGCAGATGACGGCTCTGGGGCTGGGAGACATCGCTAGGTTCCCGTTCCTCGAACCGCCGGACACCCGAGCGGTGCAGGCGGGCTTCCAGCTGCTCGACGAGCTCGGCGCCATCACGACCGCACCGCCGAAGCGGCGCCCGGCGCGACGCGGCCGCCGCAGCTCTCGCCCCGCCCCCACGGGTGGACCACGCCTCACCAGGATCGGCCGCGACCTCGTGCGTCTGCCGGTCGACCCTCGCTTGGCGCGGATGGTGCTGGAGGCCGGGCGGCACGACTGTGTCCGCGAGGTCGTCACGATCGTCGCCGCGCTGTCCATCCAGGACCCGCGGGAGCGGCCGACCGAGCAGCAGGAACAGGCCGACCAGGCGCACCGGCGGTTCACCGACCGCACCTCTGACTTCGCCAGCCTCCTCAACTTGTGGCGCTACATCAAGGATCAGCAGCAGGAGCTGTCGTCCAGCGGCTTCCGGCGCATGTGCAAGCGAGAGTTCCTGAACTACCTCCGTGTCCGTGAGTGGCAGGACCTCGACTCACAGCTACGCCAGGTCGCCAAGCAGCTCGGCGTCTCACTGACCACGACCCCCGCCGCGGCGGAGGCCGTCCACCGATCGTTGCTGGCGGGACTGCTGTCCCACATCGGCATGCGTGACGAGGAGAGGCGCGACTACCTGGGCGCCCGCGGCACCCGGTTCGCCATCTTTCCCGGCTCCGGGCTGTTCAAGTCCCAGCCCGCGTTCGTGATGGCCGCGGAGCTCGTCGAGACCGGGCGGCTCTGGGGCCGGGTGAACGCGCGGATCGAGCCCGAGTGGGCCGAGGACATCGCCGGCCACATCGTCAAGCGCAGCTACAGCGAGCCGCATTGGGAGAAGAGCCGCGGGGCGGTGGTCGCGCTCGAGAAGGTGTCGCTGTACGGCGTCCCGATCGTGAGCGACCGCTTGGTCAACTACGGTCGCATCGACCCCACGGCGGCCCGGGAGCTGTTCATCAGGCACGCGCTGGTGCAGGGGGAGTGGGCGACCCACCACCGGTTCTTCGCCGCGAACCGGGCACTGCTGGAGGAGGCCGAAGAGCTCGAGCACCGGGCTCGTCGTCGCGACATCGTGGTCGACGACGAGACGGTCTACGACCTCTACGAGCAGCGCATCCCGGCCGACGTGGTCTCGACCGCCCATTTCGACGCCTGGTGGAAACGCCAACAGCACGACACCCCTGACCTGCTGACGTTCACACCGGACATGCTCGTGCACGACGAAGCCGAGGTCTCCCCTGACGACTTCCCGCTCGCCTGGCGCCACGGTGAGGCCGAGCTGCCCCTCGCGTACCAGTTCGAGCCGGGCACCGACCTCGACGGCGTCACCGTCGACATCCCGGTCGCAACGCTGCCGCAGGTCGGCGCCCGGGACTTCTCGTGGCCGGTCCCTGGGCTGCGAGAGGAGCTCGTCGTGGCGATGATCCGCTCACTGCCGAAACAGCTGCGAGTCAACTTCGTCCCGGCGCCCAACGTTGCTCGCGGCTTCCTTGCCGCGGTGGCAGCGGGGGAGGAGCCGCTGGTCGACGCGCTGACCAGGTACCTACGTCGCACGACGGGGGTGACCGTGCCACCCGATGCGTGGGACTTCGCCAAGGTGCCCGCGCACCTTCGCACCTCCTTTCGGGTGGTGGACGACGCAGGCGCCGAGCTGGGAGTCGGCAAGGACATCGAGGCGCTCAAAGAGCAGCTGCGGGGGCAGGCCGACAATGCCGTAGCGGCTGCGGCTGCCGGTCTGGAGCGATCCGGGCTGACCCGCTGGGACTTCGACACCCTTCCCCGAGTCTTTCGGCAGACCCGCGCCGGGCTCGAGGTTCGCGGCTATCCAGCGCTCGTCGACAACGGCACTTCTGTCGCCATCGCGGTGCTCGGTACCGAGCAGGCGCAGCGCAGCGCGATGGTGCTGGGTGTCCGACGGCTCCTTCTCATCTCGGTCCCGTCGCCGACGGCCGCCATCGCGGCCGGCCTGTCCAACGCCGACAAGCTCGCCCTCGCACTCAACCCGGTAGGTGGTGCCACCGCTCTCCTCGACGACGCGTACGCCGCCGCAGTCGACGCCTTGGTCGCCGACCATGGCGGGACCCCCTGGGACCAGGAGTCGTTCCACGGTCTCGTCGAGGCGGTCCGCCGACACGGCCGGGCGCGTACCGAGCAGCTGGTCATCTTGGCCAGGGACGCTGTGACCGCAGCGCACGCCGTCGACCGGCGGGTGTCGGGTCGGGCTGAGCTCGCGCTGCTTCCTGCGCTGTCCGACCTCAAGGCGCAGTGGGAGCGACTGATGGGCTCCGGCTGGGCCGCGGCGGCAGGGAGGGCGGCGCTGCGGCACTACCCGCGCTACTTCGCAGCCATGGAGCAGCGGCTCGACAAGCTCCCCGGCGATCCGCGCCGTGACGCCGTGCTGATGGCAACGGTGGCCGGCGTGCAGTCGGCGTACCTGCAGCGGATGGAGAGTCTGCGTCCCGGAGAGCCGCCTGGGGAGGGCCTCCACGCGGTCCGGTGGATGATCGAAGAGCTGCGAGTGAGCCTGTGGGCGCAGCACCTTGGCACTTCTCAGCCGGTCTCGGTGAACCGGATCGAGAAGGCTCTCTCGGATCTCTGACGGCGCGCAGAACCGGTCGAGCGATGCCGCCGATCCGCCGCGCCGCTGGTCCCGACGCTAGTAGAGTGCCGCCCGAGGCGAGGGAGACGCATGAACACTGCGCAGAACACGGCCCATCAGGTCCACGACAACGAGTGGTTCGAGCGGCTGGTGCGAGTCGGCTTGGCGTCGTACGGCGTCGTGCACCTGCTCATCGGCTGGCTGGCGCTCCAGCTCGCTTTCGGCGACAGCTCGGGGGCACCCGACCAGCAGGGTGCGCTCCAGCAGATCGCGGCCGAGCCGTTCGGTGAGGTGCTGCTGTGGATTATCGCCGTCGGGCTCCTCGCGATGGCCGTCTGGCAGGCGATCGAGGCGTTCGTTGGCCACCAGAGCAGAGACAATCCCAAGCGTGCGCTGAAGCGCGTCGGCTCGGCCGGCAAGGCGGTCATCTACATCGGCCTCGCGATCTCGTCGGCCAAGACGGCTCTGGAGTCGAAGTCGAAGTCCACCAGCAAGGACTCGATGACCGCGAAGTTGATGGACCTGCCGTTCGGCCGCATCCTCGTCTTCGCAGTCGGCGCCGTGATCATCGGCGTCGGAGTTGCGCTCGTGGTCAAGGGCGTGAAGAAGAAGTTCGAGCGCGACCTCGACTCCCGAGCGACCTCAGGGTCGTCGGGCACGGCTGTGGTGCGGCTCGGCCAGGTCGGCTACGCCGCCAAGGGGGTCGCACTAGGCGTCGTGGGAGGCTTGTTCGTCTGGGCGGCGTTGACGTACGACGCCCAGAAGGCCGGCGGCCTCGACGTCGCCCTGCGCAAGCTGCTCGACACAGGCTCCGGCCCCTGGCTGCTGGCGCTGGTCGCCGCCGGAATCGTCTGCTTCGGTGCCTACTGCTTCGCCTGGGCAAGGTACGCCGACACGTCGTCGTAATCCTCCGGCCGCCGCTCACGCCTCCATCGTGAGAGGGGCGCTTTCGCTCGACTACGGCCGGGCAGGGACGTGCGCGATCGCTTCGGCGTAGGTCAGGCCGCTCAGCTCGAGCAGGTCGACGACGAGAGATCGCATCTGGCCGAGCACGACGGCCGCCGACAGCGTCAGGGGCTCGGTGGCACCGGCGCTGCGCTCGGCGGCGGACAGCAGGAGGGGTCGCGCCGCATCGGGGGGCCGATCCGCAGCGAACTCGGCGGCCATCGCCTCGGCTGCTACCGCGAGCTCGTCGAGCAGCTCCAGATAGTCCGGCGGCATCGTCTCATCCAGCCGGGCGCTGACGACGACGCGACGGATGAGCACACGGGCATTGCGCAGTGCCCGGTCGAGCGGTCCCACCACCTCAGCGATCGACCGGACGCTTTGTCTCGAGCCGCGCCGAAATGGCGACGACCTGACCACCTCGAGCCCTTCGCTGGCGGCGGCTCGCAGGTCCTCCAGCAGTGCCTGCGTTTCACGGGCCCGGTCGAGTGTGTCCGACGCGTGGTCGACATCGACGTGCTCGGCGCTGACGGCCGCGGACCGCAGCAGTCGGGCCAGCTCCGCTGTGACCTTGGCGGCCTGCTCTCGGGGGCGCCGCAGCGGCGCTCCCGGCACCAGTGTCGCCGCGACCAGCGCGACGCCTCCACCGATGAAGGCGTCGAAGATCCGGCTGACGCCCCCGTCGAGCGGCAGCAGCGTGGTCACGACGATCGACTGCACCGCCACCTGCCCGATGAACAGTGCCCCGGCGTCCAGCACGATCGCCGCCGACATCGCCACTGCCACCACGACCACGATCTGCCAACCGCCCTGTCCGAACAGATGTGTGAACCCGTCCGCGATCCCGATTCCGACGGCACAGCCGACGGTCACCTCGGCAACCCGGCGTAACCGCTGCCCGTACGACGTCCCCAGGCACAGCACCGCCGCGACCGGCGCGAAGAAGGGTCGGGTGTGCCCGAACAGCGTCGTCGCGATCACCCAGGCCGCTCCGGCAGCGAGCGCGCATTGGCCGATCATCCAGGCCTTCGCCTGCAGCCGTCGGAGCCGGGCAGCAGTCGACAACCGCCCCCGCTCGAACGCGCGGTCGCCCAAGCCCGACAGGTCCATGGCATCATCCTGACAGCGCCGACCGCTTGACCCGTCGCATGCGGCACAGCCGGAAGGATGGCAGGCTTAAGGCATGCAGACGCGACAGCTCGGAGACGTCCAGGTCGGGGCCATCGGCCTCGGCGCCATGCCGTTGACAGAAGACGAGCGGCCGTCGGAGGATCAGGCGATCGCGACCGTGCACGCTGCCCTCGAGGCCGGCGTCACGTTGATCGACACCGCCGACGCCTACACCCCCTCCGACCACGGCCCCGGCCTGAACGAGGAGGTGGTCGCCAGAGCACTGTCGACCTACGCCGGCGCACGTGACCAGGTGCTCGTTGCCACCAAGGGCGGTCACACCAGAGACGGCAGCGACTGGGGGCTCAACGGGCGGCCCGACTACCTCCGGCACGCCTGTGAGCAGTCGCTGCGGCGTCTCGGCGTCGAGTCCCTCGACCTCTACCAGCACCACCGGCCCGACCCTGACGTGCCGTACGCCGAGACGATGGTCGGACTCAAGGAGCTCTACGACGCCGGCCTGATCCAGCGCGCCGGCATCTCCAACGCCGACCCCGACCAGATCCGTACCGCCCACGCGATCCTCGGGGGAGCCCTGGTGTCGGTCCAGAACCAGTTCTCGCCGGCGTTTCGCAGCAGTGAGCCCGAGATCGCGGTGTGCGCCGAGCTGGGGCTGGCCTTCCTGCCGTGGAGCCCGCTCGGGGGCAGCAGCGGCGCCAAGGACCTCGGTTCCGCCTACGCCGCCTTCCAAGAGGTCGCCGACGCCCACGACGTCAGCCCGCAACGGGTCTGCCTCGCCTGGGAGCTGGCGCTGTCGGAGTGCGTACTGCCGATTCCCGGTGCCAGTCGCCCGGCGTCGATCGAGGACTCGGCGCAGGCCACCGAGCTCACCCTCAGCGACGACGAGATCACCCGGCTGTCCGCCACCTGACGCGTTGACGTCTGCGGCGCTCCGGAGGGGCCCACATTCTCAGGATCCTCGACTTGCCCGCGCTGTGAGGCTGAGTTAGCGTGCACTGGTCGCTCCCGTTGGGAGCGTCGCCTGAGCGGGTACGCCGAATCCTGCCCACCTCGCCCAGGCAGGCACCACACCCGACAGGGCAGGAGCGGGGGAACCGTGTAGTTCGGCGTTGCAGGTCGTGCAGGTAGGGCGACACGCAAAGCCTTGGGGTGAAGCCAAGGATCGACGATCACTGATCGACGAGCACTGGCCGGGCGAACCTTTCCGCCCGAACCCGACAGCTCACTTCGCAGGCGGCGGAGAGGTTTTCCCATGGCCGACCAGCCACGCCACCGCGCCCCCCGGCGCCGCCGTATCCGACGCACGGCCGTTGCGGTCACGGCCGCTCTCGCGGTTGCCGTCCCGGTGTCGTCCACCGGCACCAGCGCCGAGGCCGCCACGACACGTACCTGGGACCGCCTCGCGAACTGTGAGTCCGGTGGCAACTGGCACATCAATACCGGCAACGGCTACTACGGCGGGGTGCAGTTCAGCTCCAGCACGTGGCTCAGCTTCGGCGGTGGCACCTACGCCTCGCGAGCCGATCTCGCCACCAAGGCCGAGCAGATCCTCGTCGCCGAGCGGGTCCTGCGGGTGCAGGGATGGGGAGCGTGGCCGGCGTGCTCGCAGCAGCTGGGTCTGACGGCCGCTGACGCCAGCGCTGATGACGGCGGCAGGCTGACTGCCACCTTCAAGCATCCCTGGAACTACGGGTCGAACGACCGCCGCGGTCACACCGCACCGCTGAAGGCCATCAGTCTTCCCTGACGCCGTCCCGGTCACGACACAATTGGTGTCGTGCACTGGGTGATGGTCGACGGGATCCCCCTCCCGAAGCGGGTGGGCGGGCACCCTGCGCTCGACTTCTGCAACACCTACGCGGGATGGGACGAACGCTTCAACCCGCGCGGAGAGTGGCTGCGGTCCTACGAGGTCCTGGCGAGGTTCGCCGGCTATCTCGAGCTGATCGACGAGTCCGACGTACGCCGACTCTGCCGCGCGGCGGCCCGCGACGACGAGGGCGCAGCGGAGGTGCTGGCGGAGACACGGCGCTTCCGTAAGCACCTCCACTCAGCGGTGACGGAGCCGTCGAGCGCGAGGTTGCTCGGCCCCGTGACCCGGCTGGTGCAGCGGGCGGCGGCGCAGGCAAGACTTCGGCCCGGGGCACAAGGGACAGCGCGATGGGAGATCCCTCGTTCTGCGGGTCTCGAGATGCCGCTGCTGGTCCTTGCCCTCAGCGCCGCCGAGCTGCTGACCTCGCCAGAGCTGCTGTTGGTTAAGTCGTGCCCGGGGCCCGAGTGCGGGTGGATGTTCATCGACGGCCGCGGACGCCGGCGGTGGTGCAGCATGAGCTCCTGCGGCAACCGGGCCAAGTCGCGTGCGTACAGCCAGCGCCACCGGACACGCGCCTGACGAGCGACGCTCACCGTCATCACCTGGATCACGTCGGCGCGCGGGGCCCGAGCTCGCGTCGCGTCAGCGGGTGACCGAGAAGACCTGCTCGCTCGCCTGCTGCTCGGCATCCTCGGCGTACACCTTGATCGTGTAGTCACCTTCGTCGGCGAGCTCGGCCACGAACTCCGCTTCGCTGTTCGGCGCCGCCTCGGCCTTTGCCACCTCGCCGCCGGCCGGGTCGACCAGCACGAGGTAGTGCTCGGTCGAGGTGCCGTTGTCGAGCTTGAACTCGATCTTCTCGCCCACGGTGGCGTTGGCGGTGTCGTCGGGGACCGGTGCGAGCGCGCCGTCCTCCTCGACCTCGAGCTCCACCTCGCGGTCGTACAGCGCCTCGTCCTCCTGGGCGGCGGTGTCCCCGGGGACCTCCAGCTCGGCCCGGATGCCGTCGCCGGTCATGCCAGGCTTGCCGGCGACCTCGAAGTCGCCGGCGGCCAGGTTGACGGAGAAGTCCTGTGACGTGCCGGGCCCGATGTTCTCGACCTCACCCATGATCTTGGTGAACTCGTCGCCGTCGTGGCCGTAGACGTAGACCTCGGTGACGTCAGAGCCCTCGTTGAAG
>JACCVA010000029.1 GCA_013698435.1 Nocardioidaceae bacterium
CGGCCCATTATCGAGTAGCGCGTCAGACTGCCTCTGACGCGCCGACCTCTCGTGCCACGAGAGGTTTTTTTGTTGGCCGACCACCCTCGAGAAACCGGACTGCTCACGATGACCACCGACGACTTCCACGTTTACGACACCACCTTGCGCGACGGTGCGCAGCAGGAGGGCCTCAACCTCTCGGTGCACGACAAGCTGCAGATCGCCGGGCAGGTGGACGCCCTGGGCGTCGGTTTCATCGAAGGTGGCTGGCCAGGGGCGGTGCCCAAGGACACCGAGTTCTTTGCCCGCGCACAGCGCGAGCTGCACCTGGAGCACGCCACACTGGTCGCTTTCGGTGCGACCCGCCGGCCGGGGATGCGGGCGGCTGACGACCCGCAGGTCGCCGCGCTCCACGACAGCGGCGCCCCCGTCGTCACGTTGGTGGCCAAGAGCAGCGACCGGCACGTGGAGAAGGCGTTGCGAACCACCCTTGACGAGAACCTGGCGATGATCACCGACACGGTGTCGTACTTGCGTGCTGAAGGTCAGCGTGTGTTCCTCGACGCGGAGCACTTCTTCGACGGCTACCGAGACAACCGCGACTACGCCCTTGCCTCGTTGATGGCAGCGGCCGAGGCGGGCGCCGACGTTGTCGCGCTGTGCGACACGAATGGCGGGATGCTGCCCGACGAGGTCGCCGCAACCGTGGAGGACGTGGTGCGGTCGACCGGCGTACGCGTCGGGATCCATTGTCACAACGACACAGGCTGCGCGGTGGCCAACACGTTGTTCGCGGTCGAGGCAGGTGCGACGCACGTGCAGGGCACGATCAACGGTTACGGGGAGCGCACGGGAAACGCCGACCTTCTCACGGTCGTGGCGAACCTCGAGCTCAAGCTCCGGCGGCAGGTACTTCCTCCCGAGATGTTGCGCGACTCCACGCGGATCGCCCACGCCGTTGCCGAGGTCACCAACGTCTCGCCGTCGCCGCATCAGCCGTACGTCGGCGTCTCCTCCTTCGCGCACAAGGCCGGCCTGCACGCGAGCGCCATCCGGGTGGACTCCGGCCTCTACCAACATGTGGATCCGACCGAAGTCGGCAACGACATGCGGCTGCTCGTCTCGGAGATGGCAGGCCGAGCGTCGATCGAGCTGAAGGGTCGCGAGCTCGGCTTCGACCTGTCGAGCGACCCCGCGCTGGTGGCGCGGGTGACCGACCGGGTGAAGGCGCTGGAGGCGTCCGGCCACACGTTCGAGGCAGCCGACGCGTCCTTCGAGCTGCTGCTGGTCGAGGAAGCAGAAGGCGCACGACCGTCGTACTTCGAGGTCGAGAGCTGGCGGGTGATCTCCGAGTCGAGCCCCGGCCAGGAGGCGGCGTCGGAAGCGACCGTGAAACTGTCCGCCGGTGGTGAGCGGATCGTCGTCACCGGCGAGGGGAACGGCCCGGTGAACGCGCTCGACGCGGCGTTGCGGTTGGCAATCGGGCAAGGGTTCCCCGAGGTGTCGAAGCTGGAGCTGGTCGACTACCGGGTGCGCATCCTGGATCAGGGGCGCGGGACCGACGCAGTCATCCGCGTGCTGATCGAGACAGCCGACGGCACCACGTCGTGGGTCACGGTCGGGGTGGGGCACAACATCGTTGAAGCGTCGTGGCGAGCGCTGGTCGACGCGGTCACCTACGGGCTGCGCCGGGCCGGCGTACCGCCGCTGCCCACGCGATGAGCCTGCCTCGACCGCTCCCCTGTGAGTGAGTCGATGGAGTAGGGTGACGCCGATCACCGTCCGGGTGCCGTTCATCCGTGGAGGACATTGCCGATGACTGCTCTGGCTTCTTCGCTTCGTCGTGGGCTGCGGCTGCTGATCGGTGTTTCGGTCTTGGCGGTCACCACGGTGTCCGTACCAGCTGTCAGTGAGGCCGCCGGGGGGTCGTACGTCGCGCTCGGTGACTCCTACACCTCCGGAGTCGGCACGCGCAGCTATCTCGCCGACGGCACGTCCTGTCAGCGGTCGGTCTACTCCCATCCGAGCTTGATCGCAGCCCAGCGTGGCTACTCGCTGAACTTCCGCGCCTGCTCTGGTGCCACGGTCGCCGATGTCACCAATCTCCAGCTGGGAGCGCTGTCCTCGGGCACCGACTACGTGTCGATCTCCGTCGGCGGCAACGACGCCGGGTTCGCCAAGGTGATCACCGCCTGCGCCCAGCCGTGGTGGGCGGCGAACTGCAACGCCGAGGTCGACAAAGCCCAGACCTACATCAAGAACACCCTGCCGAGTGCACTGTCCACCCTGTACTCACGAATTCACAACCGCGCTCCGAACGCCACGGTCGTGGTGGTGGGCTATCCGCGGCTCTTCATGGGCGAGGACTGCAACGCCGGCACCTGGTTCTCGTCCGCCGAGATGCAGCGCCTCAACGAGACCGCCGACCTGCTCAACAGCAAGACATCGGCGCAGGCTACGGCGAAGGGGTTTGCGTTCGCCGACCCGAGCAGCCGGTTCGTCGGGCATGCGGTCTGTGACGACGTCGAATGGGTCAACGGCCTCTCCTATCCGATCAGCGAGAGCTACCACCCGAACCGTGCGGGTCAGTCGTCTGGCTACCAGCCTGTTGTCAGCCCACTGCTGACCGGCACGTCGACGGCGGTGACCCCGGCGACGCTCGCCGCCGCCGCTGCGTCGTCGGACGACCTGGCCGCACGGCAGCGCCCGTACGCCGCACGCGACGCCGCAATCGAACCCACGGTCTTCCGCATACCAGACCTGACCACGCCCGCCGCCCAGGCGGCTGCTCGCCGCGCGGGCATCAACGTGGAGCGGTGGCTC
>JACCVA010000061.1 GCA_013698435.1 Nocardioidaceae bacterium
GGGACGGCAAGCGTCTCAGCGAATCAAAGGTAGGAGCCAGATGAGAAATCGGCATCCGCGTCGCACTGTCGTCATCGGCACGGTCGGCGTCATCAGCGCAGTAGTACTGGCGGCGTGCGGCAGCGACGCCCCGCCTGAGACGAGCCCGGACCAGGCGGCCAGTGACTCTGAGCAACAGTGCCAGGAGCTGCACTCCGCTGCAGAGGACGCACCCGACAGCGGTGCCGACACCTTCGTCTTCGCGGCCTCCTCGGACCCCGCCACCCTCAACCCGTTCTTCGCCTCCGACGGCGAGACGTTCCGGGTTGCCCGGCAGATCTTCGAGGGTCTGGTAGGCACCAAGCCGTGCACCGCCGACCCAGCGCCGCTGCTGGCCACCGCGTGGGAGGGCAGCGAGGATGGCAAGAGCTACGACTTCACCCTCCAGGAGGGCGTCCAGTTCCAGGACGGCACGGACTTCAACGCCGAGGCCGTGTGCTCGAACTTCGAGTACTGGAACAACCAGCCGAAGGGCCCGGCGCAGAGCCCCGACGTGACGTACTACTGGATCTCCTTGTTCAAGGGGTTCGCCGACAGTGACCCGCCGAGCATCTACGACTCGTGCGAGGCCTCCAGCGACACCGAGGTGACGATCAACCTGACACAGCCGTTCGCCGGTTTTGTCCCGGCGATGTCGCTGCCCGCGTTCGCGATGCAGAGCCCGACCGCACTGGACAAGTACGGCCAGGTCGCCAAGGGCGAGGACCCGACGAGCAGCGAGTACGGGCTCGGCCACCCGACCGGCACCGGTCCGTACATGTTGGACTCGTGGGACCGCGGCAAGCAGGTCAACCTGAAGGCGTTCGACGGCTACTGGGGAGAGAAGGCAAAGACCCCCAACGTCGTCATCCCGACGATCGAGGACCCGGGCGCCAAGCGTGACGCCTTGTCGAACGGTGAGATCGACGGCTACGACCTGGTCGCCCCCGGTGACATCGCCACCCTCGACGGGGACGGCATGCAGATCGTCAACCGACCGGCGTTCAATATCTTGTACCTCGGGATGAACCAGGCAGTGGCACCGCTCGACGACCTCAAGGTGCGCCAGGCCATCGCCTATGCGATCGACAAGGACGCGGTCGTGGCACAGACGCTGCCGCCGGGCTCGGAGATCGCAAAGGAGTTCGTGCCTCCGATCATCAACGGTTACACCGAGGACGTCACGGAGTACGAGTACAGCCCCGACAAGGCCAAGGCGCTTCTCAAGGAGGCTGGCGCGGAGGACCTCACGCTGACGTTCAACTACCCGGTCGACGTGAGCCGGCCGTACATGCCCTCGCCTGAGGACACGTTCAATGTCATCCGCACCCAGCTCGAGGACGTCGGCATCACCGTCAAGCCGGTCGCTGACCAGTGGACGCCCGACTACCTCGACAAGATCCAGAGCGAAAAGACGACGCAGGAGCACGGGATCCACCTGCTGGGCTGGACTGGTGACTACAACGACACCGACAACTTCCTCGGCGTGTTCTTCGGGGCGAAGACCCCGGAGTGGGGCTTCGACAACCAGCAGCTGTTCGACGAGCTGTCCGCCGCCCGCCAGATGGCGACGATCGAGGAGCAGAAGCCGGCGTACGAGAAGATCAACCAGGAGGTGATGGACTACCTCCCTGGTGTTCCGATCGCCCACCCGGTGCCGTCGCTCGCTTTCGCCCCAGAGGTCAAGGGCTTCTGGCCGAGCCCGGTGCAGGACGAGGTGTTCAGCACGGTGGTCGTCACCGAGTGACCCGGCGGTGGGGCTGGTGCTGAGAGATCAGTGCCGGCCCCGTCCCCGGCTTGGACTTCGATCACGGCGGAAGGCGGCGTGAATGCTTCGGTTCGCGCTGCGGCGGATGGCGCTGCTGGTGCCGACACTCTTCGGTCTGACCGTGCTGCTGTTCTTCTGGGTCCGCATCCTGCCCGGAGACCCGGCCCGGAGCCTGCTCGGCCAACGCGCCACCCCGGAGGGGATCGCCAAGGTCAATGAGCGGTACGGGTTCGACCAGCCCATCTGGAAGCAGTACTTCCTGTACGTCAAGGCCCTCGCCGGCGGCGACTTCGGGAGCTCGATCAAGCTGCACGAGCCGGTCCTCGACGCGTTCGTCAACAAGCTGCCCGCCACGATCGAGATCAGCGTGGCCGCGTTGCTGTTCGCCATCTTGCTGGGGATCCCGCTGGGCTACTACGCCGGCCGCCACATCGGCGGTTGGCTGGACACGACGATCGTCTCCGGTTCGCTGCTGGGCGTCACCATCCCGGTGTTCTTCCTTGCCCTGCTGCTGAAGTACGTCTTCGCTCTCCAGCTCCACCTGCTCCCCACCCAGGGCCGACAGGACGCGCGGATGACGACCGACCATCCCACCGGCTTCTACACGCTCGACGGCTTGCTGACCGGCAACTTCTCGGCCTTCACCGACGCCTGCGCCCATCTGGTGCTGCCGGGACTGGCGCTCGGCACGATTCCGCTGGCGATCATCGTGCGGATCACCCGCGCGTCCGTGGCCGAGGTCGTGCACGAGGACTATGTGCGAACCGCCGAGGCCAAGGGTCTGCTGCGGGGAACCGTCAACCGCCGGCACATCATGAGGAACGCACTGCTTCCGGTGGTCACCACCATCGGGCTTCAGCTCGGACTGCTGTTCGCCGGTGCGACGCTCACCGAGACGGTCTTCGCCATCGACGGTGTCGGCCAGTACCTGTTCAACGCGATCGGGGTCCGCGACTACCCAGTGCTGCAGGGGTTCATCTTGTTCATCGCCCTGATGTACTCCTTGATCAACCTGCTTGTCGACCTGTCCTACGGACTCATCGACCCGAGAGTGCGGGTGTCATGACGACGCCACCAGACGTGCTCGTCTCGCCTGCGTCCAGCGGCGACGCAGATTCGTCCGAGAGCACCAGCGGAGAGAGCCTGTGGCGAGGGGCCTTCAAACGGCTGCGTCGCAGCCCGATGGCGATCATCGGCGCTGCCATCATGGTGGTGTTCGTCGCGGTCGCGCTCCTCGCCCCGGTCCTCGCGCCGTACGAGCCGGCCTCGACACAGTGGACGAACCTGTCGACGCCGGTCTTTGTCCAGGGCAGCAACTCCGAGCACCTGCTCGGGATCGACCGCTGGGGCTCGGACATGCTCACGCAGCTGCTGTTCGGTGCCAGGCAGTCGCTCATCATCGGCGTCGTCTCGACCCTGATCGGGCTCATCGCCGGCGCCGGGCTCGGCACCCTGGCGGGAGGCTTCGGTGGTTGGGTCGACAGCCTTGTCATGCGCTTCGTCGACATCTTGCTGTCCATCCCGAGCCTGCTGCTGGCGATCAGCATCGCCGCGGCGATGGGCAAGAGCAGCTTTGCGCTGATGGTCGCCATCGGCGCCGCCCAGGTGCCGATCTTCGCGCGGCTGCTGCGCAGCTCGATGTTGGGGCAGAACCGGTCCGACTACGTCGTCGCGGCCGAGTCACTGGGCCTGCGCCGCCGCACGATCATCCTCGGACACGTGCTCCCCAACTCCCTTGGTCCCACCATCGTGCAGGCGACCCTCAACCTGGCGACCGCGATCATCGAGGTGGCGGCACTGTCGTTCCTTGGGCTCGGCAACGACGACCCGGCGGTCGCTGAGTGGGGCCGGATGATCGTCTCCGGCCAGGACCGCTTCCTGGTCGCACCCTGGCTGGCGTTCTACCCCGGCGTCTGCATCGCCATCACGGCACTGGGCTTCACCCTGCTGGGTGAGTCCATGCGTGAGGCGCTCGACCCGAAGCAGAGGCGGTGACCGCGGTGTCCGGGGACTACCTGAGCGGGCGGCCTGACGAGGGGAACACCACGGTCGTCGGTGACACCGACCACGACGGTGCCCTGCTAGAGGTCAACGACTTGAGCGTGCACTTCACCCGGCATGGCAACAAACCCGTCCACGCCGTTGACGAGGTGACGTTCTCGGTCGGTGCCGGTGAGAACGTTGCGCTCGTCGGAGAGTCGGGAAGTGGCAAGAGCGTGACGTCGCTGGCGATCATGGGCCTGCTGCCGAAGCGCGGTGTGGAGGTGGCCGGCAGCGTCGCCTTCGCGGGTCGAGAGCTCATCGGCCTCGACGAGAGCCAGATGCGGAACCTTCGCGGGGCCGAGATGGCGATGATCTTCCAGGACCCGATGTCGAGCCTCAACCCCGTGGTGCCGGTCGGCAAGCAGATCACCGAGGTGCTACGGCGGCACCGTCGCATCAGCAAGCCCGATTCCGTCACCGAGTCGGTCGACCTCTTGCAGCGGGTCGGCATCCCCGACCCCGCCCGCCGCGTCACCGAGTACCCGCACCAGCTCTCCGGCGGCATGCGGCAGCGTGTGCTGATCGCGATCGCGTTGGCGTGTCAGCCCCGGCTGCTGATCGCCGACGAGCCGACGACCGCCCTTGATGTGACCATCCAGGCACAGATCCTTGAGCTGCTCCGCGAGCTGGTGTCGGGCACCGGGACGGCACTGATCATGATCACCCACGACCTCGGCGTGGTAGCCAGTCTCTGCGACCGGGTGCACGTGATGTACTCCGGCCGCATCGTCGAGTCCAACCTGCGCCACCAGCTCTTCGCTCGCCCCCGCCACCCCTACACCGGTGGCCTGATGGAGTCCATCCCCAGGCTCGACCAGGCGCGTGGGCTTCCGCTGACACCGATCCCGGGCTCGCCCACGGACACGCTGGCGTGGAGCCAGGGTTGCGCGTTCGCCCCGCGTTGCCCCAACGCGGCCGGCGACTGCAAGACGCAGACACCGCGCCTCGAGATGAGCGACGACCGAGCGCTGCGCTGCTTCCACCCCCTTGACACTGAGGCCGCGCGGATCGGAGCAGCACGTGGATGAGCCGCTGTTGAAGGTGCGTGGTCTCGAGGTGCACTTCCCGATCAAGAGGGGGATCGTCCTCGAGCGCCAGATCGGGGCCGTCAAGGCCGTCGACGGTGTCGACCTCGACATCTACAAGGGCAAGACGCTGGGCCTCGTCGGCGAGTCCGGGTGCGGGAAGAGCACCCTGGGCCGAGCCATCCTCCGCCTCACGAAGCCGACCGCCGGGCAGGTGATCTACAACGGCACCGACCTCGCCCAGCTGCAGGGCGAGGACCTGCGACGTCAACGTCGGCACATGCAGATGGTGTTCCAGGACCCGATGTCCAGCCTGAACCCGCGGCAGAGCGTCGAGACGCTCGTCACCGAGCCGCTGCGGGCTCACGGCATCAGCTTCGAGCGCCACGCCCGTGTCAAGGAGCTCCTCGAGCTGGTGGGCCTACCGAGCTCGGCCGCCAACCGGTACCCGCACGA
This sequence comes from Nocardioidaceae bacterium, assembly GCA_013698435.1. Classification (GTDB taxonomy): domain Bacteria; phylum Actinomycetota; class Actinomycetes; order Propionibacteriales; family Nocardioidaceae; genus JACDHG01. Next base: position 5,311 of record JACCVA010000061.1, read on the forward strand.
GTTCAGTGGCGGACAGCGCCAGCGCATCGGCATCGCGCGCGCCATCGCCTTGGAGCCCGACCTGGTGATCGCGGACGAGCCGGTGTCGGCGCTCGACGTGTCGATCCAGGCACAGGTGCTGAACCTGCTCGAAGAGCTCCAGGAGCGGCTGAACCTGACCTACCTGGTGATCGCTCACGATCTCGCGGTGGTGCGGCACGTGTCCGACGACGTGGCCGTGATGTATCTCGGCGGCATCGTGGAGCAGGCCCCGTCCGACGACCTCTACGAGCAGCCGCTGCATCCCTACACGATCTCGTTGCTCTCTGCGATACCCGTTCCCAACCCGGAGGTGGAAGACCGGCGCGAGCGGATCCTGCTGAGCGGTGACCTGCCGTCGCCGGCCAACCCGCCGTCGGGGTGCCGGTTCCACACCCGCTGCCCGTTCCGGCAGGAGACCCGCTGCGACGACGAGCTGCCCCCTCTGCGCGAGCTCAGCCCGGGCCACACCGTCGCCTGCCACTATGCCGAGGAGATCCTCGACGGCAAGATCACCCCGCGCAGCGCGGAGGAGATGCTGACCGCCGGCGCCTCGTGAGGCCACTGCACACCGCGTAGCGCGGGGTCTGGGGCGTCTCGGGCTCGCCGGTCAGCTCTCGGACACGTCGAGGGGGCTCGCCGCGACCGGCAACGGTGGGGGAGTGCCGCCCCAGGCGGGGCAGATGGCCTTGTGGTCGCACCAGCCGCACAGCACGGACTTGTGGGGGCGCCAGTCACCGGTCTCGTTGGCGCGGGTGATCGCGTCCCACAGGGCCCGCACCTTCCGCTCCGTCGCCAGCAGGTCGTGCTCTGTGGGCTCGTAGCGCAGCATCTCACCGTTGCCGAGGTAGATCAGCTGCAGCATGCGGGGCAGCACACCCCGGGTGCGCCACACCACCAGCGCATAGAACTTCATCTGGAAGAGTGCCTTGGCCTCGAAGTACTCACCCGGCGACTTGCCCGTCTTGTAGTCGACAATGCGCAGCTCACCCGTCGGCGCCACATCGACGCGGTCGATGTAGCCGTGCAGGTGCAGACCCGAGTCGAGCTGGGTGATCACGTGCACCTCGCGCTCGGCGGGCTCCAGCCGACGAGGGTCTTCGAGCGTGAAATAGCGCCCCAGCAGCGCTCGGCACTGGTCGAGCCAGGTCAGCAGGTCGGGGCCGGCCGGCTCACCGGCGGCGCCTGGGCGGCCGAAGATCTCGGCCAGCTCAGGCTCGGCCTCGAGCAGCCGCTCCCACGCACCGGGCAGCAGCGCGTTGGCACGCTCGTGGGTGCGGTCGGTCGAGGGGAGGTCGAACAGGTCCTCGAGCACCTTGTGCACCACCGAGCCGCGCACGGCGTCGATGCTCGGCGCTTCCGGGAGCTTGTCGATAACCCGGAAGCGGTACAGCAACGGGCACGACATGAAGTCGCCCGCCCGGCTCGGGGACAGCGAGTTGAGCCGAGTCAGGCCAGCGAACTCGTCCGGCTCCTGTCCAAGGTCGTCGCCGGCCACGAGGACGGGGCCCTCGCTGCTCTGCACACTCATGAAAGTCAGGTTAGGCGACGGCACCGACAGATCCCGCTGCGAAGCGCCAGCTGGGCGCGGCGACCGCTGAATAGGATTCGGCGAGACGCACCACTAGCGTTGACGAGTGACTTCCCCCACCGGACGTCGGGCTCGGCCGACCGCGCCGGGCACGTTCCGGCTGGGCACGGTGGCGGGCATCGACGTGACGGTGGCGAACTCCATGTTCCTGATCATCGGACTGATCGCCCTGGTGATGGCTCACCGCCTCCAGACCGTCGCCCCCGACCTCGGCAACTGGGCGTACGCCGCCGGCGCTGCCTTCGCTGTGCTCCTCTACATGTCGGTCCTGCTGCACGAGATCTCGCACGCGCTGGCGGCGCGGTCGTTCGACATGCAGGTCAACTCCATCAACCTGCACTTCCTCGGCGGAGCCACCGAGATCGACGGTGAGGCCGAGACACCGTGGCGGGAGTTCATCATCGCCGTCGTCGGTCCGCTCACGTCGCTGGCGGTCGGAGCGGTCGCCTGGGCCGCGATCTCCTTGTTCGACGACGTGCTGCTGCGGTACACGGTCGCCTCGCTGGCAGTCGCCAACCTCCTCGTCGGTTTGATCAACCTCGTCCCCGGGCTCCCGCTCGACGGTGGGCGTGTGCTGCAGGCTGCCGTATGGGGGGTGACCCGCAAGCGCAACCTCGGCATCGTGGTCGCCGCCTGGGGTGGACGTGCGGCAGCGGTTGCAGCGATCGGCTGGCCGGTGGTGCAACCGCTCTTCGGAATCACCCCTGACGTCGTCGACTACCTCCTCGGCTTCGTGATCGGGATGTTCTTGTGGACCGGGGCGACCCACGCCCTCCAGGTCGCCCGGCTCCGCCGGCGGCTGCCGGGCGTGGTGGCGAAACGGCTGGCCCGCCCGGCCATCGGCGTCCCCGCGGATCTGCCGGCGTCGGAGGGGGTGCGCAGGGCCCAGGAGGCCAACGCCGGCTCGCTGGTCGTCATGACGAGCGGCGGTGAGCCTGTCGGCATCGTCAACGAGCAGGCACTGCGGTCAACTCCGCCGGAGCGCCTGCCTTGGATGCCGATCGGCGACCTGGCCCGCCGAATGGAGGACGGGTTGTCGCTGTCGGCGGACCTCTCCGGTGAGCCGCTGCTGCTGGCCATGAACCGCACGCCGGCGTCGGAGTACGTGCTGGTCGAGTCGGACGGGTCCATCTACGGCGTGCTGGTGACCCAGGACGTCGACGACGCCTTCCGCGCCGGGCCCTGACCTTCCTTGCACGCCCCTCGCTCGGACGTCCCACTACGCTGGACCGCTATGCCCGCACCGTCCGAACCATCCGAGGCCGCGCCACCGGTGGACGCTGGACCCCCCCTGGACCCGGCGTGGTCCGGCGTACGCCGCGGGCCGCTCCGCGCGGGGGAGCGGGTGCGCCTGACGGACCCGAAAGGGCACAAGCACACCGTGCTCCTCGAGGTCGGCAAGACGTACTTCACCCACAAGGGCGCCATCGAGCTCGACCAGCTCATCGACGGCCCCGATGCGACGGTGGTCACGTCGTCCGGCGGCGTCGAGTACTTGGTGTTGAGGCCCTTGCTCCCGGAGGTCGTCGTGTCGATGCCCCGCGGCGCCACTGTGGTCTATCCGAAGGACGCCGCGCAGATCGTCACG
>JACCVA010000068.1 GCA_013698435.1 Nocardioidaceae bacterium
ATCTATCCGCGGTCCAGCAACAAGCCCATTCAGGCGGTCGGGATGCTGCGTCTGGGTCTTGACCTCCACGACGAGCTGCTCGCGCTGGCGTCGGCGAGCCACTCGGGAGAGGACTTCCACATCGACGGCGTGCGCCGGATCCTCGCCGGGGCGAAGCTCGACGAGTCGGCCTTGCAGACGCCACCTGACTACCCGTTGGACGAAGAAGCGAAGGAGGCGTTCATCCGGTCCGGGCTCGGCAAGGCGCCGGTCGCGATGAACTGCTCCGGCAAGCATGCCGCGATGCTGGCCACCTGCGTCGTGAACGGCTGGGACATCGACAGCTATCGCGACGCGGGTCACCCGCTTCAGCGAGCGCTGGCAGACACGTTCGCGGAGCTGACGGGTGACCGGGTCGCTTCGACAGGGGTGGACGGCTGCGGTGCGCCGCTGTTCTCGGCGTCTCTGACCGGGCTGGCCGGCGCGTTCCGCACCCTGGTGGTTGCTGCTGCCGGCACGCCGGAGCGGCGGGTCGCCGACGCCTTCGTGGCCGCCCCGGCGTACGCCTCGGGCTCGCGACGCGACGAGTGCGCGCTGCTGCGTGCAGTGCCGGGCGCGATTGCCAAGGCCGGTGCCGAGGCGTGCTACGCCCTCGCGTTGGCCGACGGACGTGCGGTAGCCCTGAAGATCGACGACGGCAACGCCCGCGCCCGGCCGGTGGTGATGGCGGAAGTACTGCGTCGGATGGGCGTCGACGGCGAGGTCGGCGTGGACGCTGAGGCGCTGCACCGCACCGGTGAGGTCGTGCTCTTGGGCGGAGGGCAGCCGGTCGGCGAGCTCCGCGTCGCGTTCTGACGACGATCGACGAAGCGGTGCCGCAAGCCGCCCGCGAACCCCCTGCGGTCAGCCGGTGCAGCGACCGTCCGGGGTGCAGCAGGAGTCGTTGTCGCCGGTGCAGCACGCGGAGCTGCTCTCGGCCGGGGCGTCGTCGAGGATTGTGTAGACCTCCCACCGCTCCGCGCCAGGACCGGTCACCCACACCTTGTCCTGCACGGCGTGGCAGCAGGTGGTCGCGTCCTCGACCAGGGTGTCGAGCCCGCTGTGAGTCAACCGAGCGGTAGCGGCCGCGACCTCCTCGGTGCTGCCCACCTCGACCCCGAGGTGGTTCAGCGACCCGCCGTGGCCCGGGTTCTCGATGAGCACCAGCTTCAGCGGCGGCTCGGTCAGCGCGAAGTTCGCATAGCCGTCGCGGCGCTTGTGCGGCGCGGCCGCGAAGAGCCGGGAGTAGAACGCGACGGCCGCGTCGATGTCGTCGACGTTGAGAGCGAGCTGGACACGCGGTTCGGCGAGGGTCGTTGGCGTGAGTGTGGTCATGGGAACCTCTAAAGTCAGTTGGATTGAGAAGTTTCAATATATCCTTGTATCGAGAACTGTCAATACATTGGCTAGGATGGTGCCGTGACCGGCAACCCGTGCTGTCCGCCGCTCGCCGAGGGCACGATCTCGGCAGCCGACGCGGTCGACCTGGCCGCTGTCTTCAAGGCGCTGGCCGACCCCGTGCGGCTGCGCATCTTGTCTGCCCTTCTCGCCGCCGACGGGCAGATCTGCGCCTGCGACTTTGTCACGACCGCGGGAAAGGCCCAGCCCACCGTCAGCCACCATCTGAAGGTTCTTCGTGAGGCCGGACTGGTGGAGGGCGCGCGCCGGGGGACGTGGGTGTGGTACTCCGTCGTACCGTCACGGCTCGCCGACGTCCGCCGGGCTCTGCAGACAGAGCTGCCGACGACAGTCTGAGCGCATCGTCGGAGCGCATCGTTGCGGCCGTGGAGGTCACCCGTGAGCGGTGTCACGTGCTGTTAGCTTGCAAATGCTAACTACTGCAAGCACAGTAGGAGGCATGGCCAGGCTGAAGGTCACCACGCCGCTCGACAGCGCGCCGGACCTCGCCGCGAAGGTGGGTGCGACGGCGAAGGCCGGCACCGCCAAGGTGGGACAGGGCGCGCAGGGTCTCGGTGACTACTTGCGTGAGCAGCGTCGCGGGGCGCAGCTGTCCCTCCGGCAGCTCGCGGAGCAGGCCGGAGTGTCCAACCCCTACCTGAGCCAGATCGAGCGCGGCCTGCGCCGACCCTCCGCCGAAGTGCTGCAACAACTCGCCAAGGCCTTGCGGGTGTCGGCGGCAACGATGTACGTCCGCGCCGGGATCCTCGAACCGGACGAGGACCAGGAGCGCTCCGTGCATCTGGCGGTGCTCTGCGACCCCGCCCTCACCGAGCGGCAGAAGCAGGCCCTGCTCGACATCTACGACTCGTTTCGGCGCGCACCGCGCTGAGCGACACCAAACCCGAAGAAGCACCGCGAACGGTGCGGAGAAGGAATGACAATGCCCCTCACCTCTGTCCTCGACAAGACACGCACGGACCTGGAGCGCGCCCTCAGCGACGTGGACAAGACACCCCTGTACGCCGTGGTCGGCGTCGGTGACCTCGCCGTCGCGAAGCTCCGCAACGCTCGCAGCGAGCTCAGCGTGCAGTCCGTCCCGACCAAGGCGCAGGGTCTGCTCGGCGACGCAATCGCAAGCGCGGTCTCGACGTACGGCGACCTGGCCGGGCGAGGCGAGTCTCTGATGACCCGCGTCCGCCGTCAGCAGGCGACGTCGGATCTGCAGGAGCAGGCCAAGAGCACCGTTTCTCGGGCGAAGGCCACCACGACCACGGCGAAGAAGCAGGCCGGCGTCACCAAGGAGTCGGTCGCGGCGACAACGTCGACCGCCCGGAAGTCCGCAGCGGCGGCCACGTCCACAGCCAAGAAGTCGGCCAGCAGGACGAGGTCGTCGGCGAAGGCCACCACCACCAGCGCGAGGAAGACTGCCTCGGCAACCAAGAAGGCCACCGGTGCAGCCGCCAGCAAGACCGGGCGCTGACCTGGTCGTGCATTTTCCAGCACCCAGCAGGCCGAGGTCCCTCGGAGCAACTCGCTCCCGGGGATCTCAGCTCATTGAGAACGACAGTTACCCTTGGGCGCGTGGAGGTTGCAGCAGTGGACGCGTATCTCGCTTACACCATCGAGGTCTACATCACGGAAGCGCTGTGGTGGGTACTCCTCGTCGTGAAGGTGTTCGCTCTGGGCGACTCGATCATCCGCAAGGACGAGTTCTTCGTCGCGGCGGACAAGCAGAACAAGGTCTTCTGGCTGTTGCTGCTCGGAGTCTTTCTGTTCCTGCACATCGTGTTCCGCAACTCCGCCTTCCTCAACATGATCGGCACGGTCGCTGCGCTGGTCTACCTCATCGACGTACGACCGACGCTGCGCGCCATGCACCAGCGCTGACGACGGTGCCCTTGATCGTCGGCCCCGACGGGCAGATCGAGTGCCTGGTCAGGGGTAGCGGCGCGCCCAGGACGGTGTTCGCGCACGGCCTCGCCGGTTCGATCGACGAGACGCGCCCCTTCGGCTCCGGTGTCGAGGGGACCCGGGTGTTCTTCCACTTCCGCGGCCACGGCGCGACGGTGGGCGGAGAAGGCCCGTGGAGCTATGAGGAACTCGCGGCGGAGCTGCGTGCGGTGGTGACGGCCCTCGACGCGACCCGAGCCGTAGGTGTGTCCCTCGGGTCCGGCGCGGTTCTACGGGCTGCCGTCTCTGCGCCGCACCTCTTCGACCGGCTGGTGCTCGTGCTTCCCGCCGCCATCGACCAGCCCCGCACCGATCCGGCGGTCGCGAGGTTGCAGCACCAGGCCGAGCTGATCGAGCAGCGCGACCTTGCCGGTCTGGCCGCCGCCATGCTGGCCGAGCTGCCCGCGTCGGTGCAGGACCGCCCCGACGTACGCCTGTGGGCGGCCCGCCAGTCCCGTCGGCTGTCAGCGACGTCGCTGGCGCGGGCTCTGCGGGAGCTGCCATCGCAACACCCGCTGGACTCGCGAGACGGCCTGGCCGCCGTCAGCTGTCCGGTGCTGCTGGTCGGCCAGGAGGACGACACCGCGCATCCGCCCGCAGTCGCCCGTGAGCTGGCCGAGCTGCTGCCGAACGCCGAGGTCGCGATCTTTGCAGGTGGTGGGCTCGTCTGGAGCCATCGAGCGGAGCTGCGGGCGCTGATCACGGGCTTCCTCAACACCTGAGCCGGCCGCGAGCGCGAGTGCCCGATGCCGCCCCGGCGTTTGCCATGTCAACAAGCCAGCCGGCTTGTTGACATGGCAAATCTGCCGTGCGGACAGTGCATCTGCCATGCTGACTTCGGTCGGCGGGCAGACGCCGCCAAGTTTTAGGTGCGGTTGCGGGCCCTCGCAGCAGTACGGCCGCGAACGGTCTGGTCGAGGACCACCTTCCGGATCCGCACCGAGTCGGGCGTCACCTCGACGCACTCGTCCTCGCGGCAGAACTCGAGTGACTGCTCCAGCGAGAGCTTGCGCGGGGGCACGAGCTTCTCGAACTCGTCGGCGTTCGACCGGACGTTGGTCATCTTCTTCTCTTTGGTGATGTTGACGTCCATGTCGTCGGCGCGTGAGTTCTCACCCACGATCATGCCTTCGTAGACCTCGGTCGCGGGCTCGACGAACAACGTGCCGCGCTCCTGCAGGTTGGTCATCGCGTACGACGTAGCAGCGCCGGTCCGGTCGGCGACGAGCGAGCCACTGGAGCGGGTCCGTAGCTCACCCGCCCAGGGCTCGTAACCCTCGAAGACGTGGTGGGCGATGCCGGTTCCGCGGGTGTCGGTGAGGAACTCGGTGCGGAAGCCGATCAGGCCCCGGGCAGGCACGAGGAACTCCATCCGCACCCAGCCGGTGCCATGGTTGATCATCTGCTCCATCCGGCCCTTGCGCACCGCGAGCAGCTGTGTGATCGCGCCGAGGTGCTCCTCGGGCGCGTCGATCGTGAGCCGCTCGACGGGCTCGTGCAGCTTGCCTTCGATCTCGCGGGTGACGACCTGCGGCTTGCCGACGGTCAGCTCAAATCCTTCCCGCCGCATCTGCTCGACCAAGATGGCCAGCGCGAGCTCACCCCTTCCCTGCACCTCCCACGTGTCTGGTCGCTCGGTTGCCAGCACCTTGATCGACACGTTTCCGACGAGCTCACGGTCGAGGCGGTCCTTGACCAGCCGGGCGGTCACCTTCGTAGCCTTGGCGCGACCTGCCAGCGGCGAGGTGTTCGTGCCGATCGTCATGGAGATCGCCGGCTCGTCCACGGTGATGAGGGGCAGCGCCACCGGGTTGTCGAGATCGGCAAGCGTCTCGCCGATGTTGATCTCCGGGATGCCGGCGATCGCGACGATGTCGCCCGGACCTGCCTGCGTGCCGGCGACCCGCTCGAGTGCCTCGGTCACGAGCAGCTCGGTGATCTTGACGTTGCGGCGTGAGCCGTCGCGGCGCAGCCAGGCGACGTTCTGCCCCTTCTTCAAGGTGCCCTCATGGACCCGGCACAGCGCCAGCCGGCCGAGGAACGGCGACGCATCGAGGTTCGTCACGTGCGCCTGCAGCGGGGCGCCCTCGGTGTACGTCGGGGTGGGCACGCTCGCGATGATCGTGCGAAACAACGGCTCCAGGTCGGCGGAGTCCGGCATCTCGCCATCGGCGGGCTGTGTCATCGAGGCGCGACCGGCCCTGGCCGAGGCGTAGACGACGGGGAAGTTCAGAGCTTCTTGGTCGTGCGTGTCGTCGAGCAGGTCCATGAAGAGCTCGTAGGTCTCCTCGACCACCTCCGAGATCCGGGCGTCGGGCCGGTCGACCTTGTTGACGACGAGCACGACGGGGAGCTTCTGCGCCAGTGCCTTGCGGAGCACGAAGCGGGTCTGCGGAAGCGGGCCCTCCGACGCGTCGACGAGCAGCACGACACCATCAACCATCGACAGGCCGCGCTCGACCTCGCCGCCGAAGTCAGCGTGACCGGGGGTGTCGATGATGTTGATGGTGACGGGTCCGTCCGCGGCCGCTGGCCCGGCGTA
>JACCVA010000092.1 GCA_013698435.1 Nocardioidaceae bacterium
CCGACCGCGACGACCGTGCCGATCCGTCCGGCCACGGCCTTGCTCACGATGTCGAACCCGATCCGTCCGCTGACACACAGCAGCGCGGTCTCGTCGTAGCTGACCGTGCCGAGCTGACGCGCACCGAGCACCTTGTCGACAGCGTTGTGGCGTCCGATGTCTTCTCGTGCTACCACTAGGTCGCCCGTGGACGTGTAGACGCCGGCGGCGTGGATGGCGCCGGTGCGGCCGAACAATGGCTGATGGTCGAGCAGCTTCTCGACGAGGCGGGGCAGGCCGGCCGCTTCGTGCTGCGGTGTGACGTCGAGCGGATCCTGGTCCGGCGTGAACACGTCGGCGAGGCTCTCGGCGCCGCAGACCCCGCACGCCGACGACATGGCCGTCGTGCGCTGGCTCGGCGTACGCCGCGGCGGACCGGACAGGTTGACCACCACCACGTTGAGCCGCTCGTCCGGGCGAAGCTGCCGGTCGACGCAGTAGCCGATGCTGTGCGGTGGTTCAGCGGTTCCAATGACGCCCTCGGACAGCAAGAACCCGGCTGCCAGCTCGAAGTCTGCCCCCGGGGTGCGCATCGTGACCGCGACCCGATGAGCCGGTTGACCGGGCCAGCTCAGGCGGACCTCCAACGGCTCCTCGGTCACGACCGTGTCGGGACGGGTGCGGCCGTGGCCGTCGACGACCTCGGTGACCGTACGCCGGGTCACCGACCCGGGCCGCCTGGGGACTGACACCCGTCCAGGTTAGTGCGGTGCGTGCGCGGCCCGGCTGGCCAGCGCCCACCGCAGGTCGTCGGTCGAGTCGCTCATCGACCGGCGTACACCCGGGGAGAGGTCGTCGCGGGCCAGGGCCTGCTCTGCCAGCGTGACCGTGTCGGCACCGACGGAGTACCTCGGGTAGCTGAGCGCCGCCGTCTGCTCGACCACCCAACCGGTGCGGATGCGGTCCGTCCCGGGGATGTCCGTGAAGTAGCGGGAGACGTAGGGCTCGGTGACCTCGCGCTGGTCGGGACGGAAGAAGTAGGTGGCCAGCGCATAGAGCTCGTAGTTGCTCAGCTCGGTGTCGGAGACGATCTGTGACCAGACTGCCTCCTTCGTGCGCGCGTCGGGCAGGACGGAACGGCATTGCAGGGAATGCAGAGCGCCCTGGGAGGAAGGGTCGCGCTGTGCCTCGGCCGCGATGTCGTCGAGGCCGAGCTCGCCCAGCGCCGACAGTGCCCGCGTCAGCCGCCATCGGAAGTTCTCGTCGGCGACGACGCCTTCGGGGGTGGTCTCGCCGCTCAGCCACCCGCGCAGCAGCTCGGGGTCTGTCGTCAGCTCGATCAGCGACCGGACAGCGATGAGCTGCCGGTTGCTGGCTGGCGGTGCCGTCTCGACGAGGTTGGTCGCCACGGCCGCAAGCCGCGCCCGGTCGTCGGTCGCGGAGAAGAAGGTCCCCACCGCGCCGATGACGCCCTTGCGCGGCCCTCCGAGGATGTTCTCGACCGCCAGGTCGGTGTCGTGGGGGAGCGCCCGCTCCACGGCTCGGAGGTACAGCTCGGGAGCGATCGTCGCGTCATGCAGCCCTTCGCGCAGCACTCCCCACACGGCGGCGCGCGCCAGTGGGTCGTCGATCTTCGGCAGCAGCTGCGGCACCCGGGACAGCGAGGCGTCATCCATCCGGATCTTCGCCCAGGTCTCGTCGGCGGAGTCGGGAAGCAGCAGTCCGTCGGGGTCGACCTCGAGTGCGACCTCCGCCGTGGCCTCGGTGATGACCACCGGCTCTGACCGCCCGGCCCCTGCCGCGTCGAACGACGTCACGGTGAACGCGTGCGGGCGCGCCACGTCGACGGTCGAGCCGTTGGCGCGCTCGATGACGACGCTGCCGTCGCGCACCTCGCCGGTCAGCACGTCGACGCCCGACGTACGCAGCCACGCCTCCGCCCAACCACGGACGTCCTTGCCGCTCGACTTCTCCCACGCCGCGAGCAGGTCCGCCAGCGTGGCGTTGCCGTAGGAGTGCGTTGTCAGGTGGTCGATGACAC
>JACCVA010000177.1 GCA_013698435.1 Nocardioidaceae bacterium
TGACCAAGATCGCTGGCAGCAAGTCCACAGTGCTTGCGGAGAACGTCCCGGTGGCTCCCTCGAACGTCGGGGCTGCCTCCATGCCGGACTACGCCGCGCTGCGCGACCAAGCCATCCAGCCGACATCCGTCGCTGGGGAGAGCACCTTCGCCGGCCAAGCCGACGACCCGTTCTTCTTGGACCTGCGTATCTTTGACCTGCTGTACGGCGCCGACCTGAGCGAGACCGGCACCGACACGCTGTCTGGCTACAACGTCAACAGCATTGCCCTGCAGACGCCGATCAGCAACCTCACCGGCGGCAAGGGTGACCCGGTCATCGGGGTCTGGAGCACAACCGACCGCGCCACCATCCCAGTCCAGGCTGCGGATGGCACGCTGTCCTACAAGGGCGACTTCGTACAGGTCTCCCGCCTGGGCAACCCCCTGGTCAACGAGGTTGTCATCCCCGCTGGCCTGAAGGACGCATTCAACGCGTTGGCACCTGAGAACGACGCCAGTGTCCCGGAGGCTGTCGCCAGGGTGAACGACCCCGAGGTGCCGAAGCTGATCGAGGCGATCTACGGCATTCCTGCGCCGAAGGCTCCTCGTGACGACCTGTTCGCGGTCTTCCTCACCGGAGTCAAGGGTCTGAACATGCCCAAGGGCAAGGTCCAGCCTGCCGAGGTGCTTCGCCTGAACACGTCGATCCCACCGACTGCTGAGCCGAACCGTCTCGGGGTGCTGGCTGGTGACACCCAGGGCTTCCCGAACGGACGCAGGCTCACTGACGACGTGGTCGACATCGAGATCCAGGCGCTCGAAGGCGCAGTCCGCACCGGCAAGCTCGTCGAGGCTCTCGCCGCCGGCGACGCGGTCGATGCCAACGACCTTGCGTTCGAGTCCACGTTCCCGTATCTCGCTCTGCCGCACTCTGGCTCGGCTGATGCGGGAGCCGCCGCACCGTCCGGTCCGGTGGCTGCAGGTGGCGGCGGAACGGCCGATCAGGGCACTGCTCTCTCGCCGAACAGCACGACTCCCGGTGACGAGAACGCAACGGTGTCGCCGCTGGCGCTCGTTGCGGGTGCGCTGGGGCTCGGGCTCGCCGGTTACGGCTCGCTGCTGATCCGCCGTGGTCGCCGGAAAGTCGGAAACCAGTAACGCATGACACACCGTGATGAGGTGGCGGACGGGGGATTCCCCGTCCGCCACCATCGTTTCGCCAACGTGGACAAGTGGCTCGGCGCCGTCATCACTGGCGCTGTCGCGTGTCTCTTGGTGTTCACCTCGGGCTACCTCGTGGGCTCGGGTAGGGGCGACAGTCGACCGGTGGCTGGTACGCCACCGCAACCGCAGCCGGCGAGCCAGAGCCAGAACCAGATCCAGAACCGGAACCGCGATCTGCCCGCGCCCCCGGGCAAGTCAGGCAGCCGGCCGGAGGCCGAGCACACGACCAAGCGCGTGACGGTGGAGGCCGGGCAGAGCCTGTGGCAGATCGCCGCAGCGGTCGCGCCGGGCAAGGAGTCAGCCGCCATCGTGGCCAAGATCGTCCGGCTGAACTCGCTGGATGCCCCCGACTCCATCGAGGTAGGACAAAGGCTCATCGTCCCGGTGCTCCACCGAGACCGAGACGTTGCGCCGGTGACTGCGAAGGTAAACGGGCGCTTCACAAGCTCGGAGTCGGTTGCCATTCCGACGCGGCTGGACATCCCGACGCTCGGTCTGAGTCGCAGACTCGTGAACCTCGACGTGGTCGGCGGCGCCCTTCAGGTGCCCGTGCACTGGAACGACGTCGGGTGGTGGCAGGGCGGTCCTCGGCCGGGTGCTCCCGGCAGCGCCGTTCTCGTCGGGCACGTCGACTCACCAACCGGACCAGCGATTTTCTACGAGCTCTCCTCACTAGACGTTGGTGACCTGATCAAGGTGGAGCGCGCCGACTCGACGGTTGTGACCTTCCAGGTCGTCACCAGCGTGCTCTATCCCCGTTCGGAGTTCCCCTCCAGCAAGGTCTACCGCGAGGAAGGTCCTACCTTGCTCAACCTCGTCACCTGCGGCGGGAGCTACGATCGCGAGGCCGGCCATTACGACGGCAACCTCGTGGTCTCCGCGCGTTTGATGAAGAAGGCCAAGGGTTGAGTCGCGGCGAGATTGCCCGGCTGGCGATCGTTGGCACCGTCCTGGCCGTGGCGACGGTCCTCGTGGCGGCCGTGGTCGGCATACCTGGGGAGTCGCCGTCGCAACCCCCTGCCGCCGGCGGCAGCGTGAGCGCTGCTGCGGTAGCCGGGCCGGGCAACATGACGGACGCCATCACCAAGCTCCAGGACCGCCTTCGGCGCGTCCCTGGGGATGCGCAGTCCTGGGCCTCGTTGGGTATCGCCTACGTCCAACAGGCGCGGGTGTCAGGCGATCCCAGCTACTACAACAAGGCGGCTGGGGTGTTCCGGCGTTCTCTCGAGGAGCAGCCTGAGGCCAACGGCCCGGCGCTGACTGGCCAAGCGTCCCTTGCCGCAGCCCGCCACTACTTCGGGCGATCGCTGCAGCTCACCCGCCAGGCGCAGCGGATCAACGCGTACGACTCGGTCAACCTTGGCGTGATGGTCGACGCGCTCATCGAGCTCGGACGCTACCCGCGGGCATTCCGTGAGCTCCAGCGGATGGTGGACCTCAAGCCGGGTGTGCCGTCCTACACCAGGGTCTCCTACGGGTTCGAGCTGCGCGGCGACCTCGAGGGAGCGACGTACGCCATGCGAAGGGCGGTTGACATCGCGTACTCGCCCGAGGACAAGGCGTTCGCGCTCTATCAGCTGGGCGAGCTCGCGTGGAACAGCGGGCGTCTGGACGAGGCCGCTCGTCTCTACGAGCAGGGACAACAGACGGCCCCGTCCTACGTACCGAACCTTTACGGCCTGGCCAAGACTGCCGCGGCCAGCGGACAGACGCAGACGGCACTGGAGCGCTATCGAGAGCTGATCGGTCGGCTGCCCCAGCCGCAGTACGTGATCGAGTACTCCGACTACCTCACGTCCCTGGGTCGCGGTGAGGAGGCCGCGCAACAAAGTGACCTGATCGACGCTCAGGAGCAGATCCTGAGAGCGGCTGGGGTCAACCTCGACTTCGAGCTTGCGCTCTACGACGCGTCGCACGGGAGGGAGAAGGAATCTCTCGTACAGGCGCGCCAAGCCTGGGCCTCGCGCAAGGGCGTATTCGTCGAGGACGCGTACGCGTGGGCCCTGCACGTCAACGGCTACGACCGGCAGGCGCTGCGCCACGCCGTCCACTCGCAGCGGCTCGGAACCCAAAGCGCCCTGCTCGCTTTCCATCGCGGGATGATTCAACATTCCCTCGGCATGACGAAGGCGGCGCGCGCGTCCCTGCTGCGCGCTCTGGAGGTCAACCCGCACTTCTCGCCTCTCTTCGCCCCGGAGGCGCAGCGGACGCTCGACCAGCTCCGGTCCCGGTGACACATGGCCTCCGCTGCTCGTCGAGTCCGCCGATCCGTCACGCTGCTGCTCGTAGCGGGGGCGAGCCTGCTCGCCGCCCCCACGGCCGCTCACGCTGCTCAACCCGTGACACATCCTCTGGGCAACTTCACGATCAACCACTTCAACGGTCTGCAGATCCAACCCGACGTGATCCGCGACGCTGTCGTGATCGACGCAGCCGAGATCCCGACCCTGCAGGAACGCGATCTCGTCAACCCCGGGGGTGGACAAACCACTGCGGCTGAGCGGACAGCGTTCGGGGAACAGCGCTGCGCCGACGTCGCCGAGGAGCTCATCCTCCTGGTGGACGGGTCCAGGGTCGGTTGGTCGGTCGAGGGATCATCGTTCGAGTACAAGCCCGGCGCGGCGGGGCTCTTCGTGAGCCGTCTGGAGTGCTCCCTGGCCGCCGATGTCGACCTGTCCGAACCGGCGTCGGTGTCGTTCACCGACGCCTACCTGAGCGACCGGCTGGGGTGGCGGGAGATCACGGCGAGAGGCGACGGTGTCAACCTGGGGGAGCGCGACGTCGCCACGACCAGCGTCAGTGACCGGCTTCGGTCGTATCCCAACGACCTGCTGACGTCTCCGCTCGACCAGCGCTCGGTCGATCTGCGGACCCGCCCGGGTGCGGACACCGGCGGAGGTGCCCTCCCGACCTCGCCCGAGGCCGGGCCGGTCGCCTCGCTGCTGGCTGGCCTGACCGCCCGCGTCGACTCGATGGTCGGGTCGCGGGAGCTGACCGTGCCGATCGGCCTGCTGGCGCTGCTGCTGTCGGTCGTGCTCGGTGTCTCCCACGCTGCGCTGCCGGGACACGGCAAGACGCTGATGGCGGCGTACATGGTCGGGACGCGCGGCACCCCCAAGGACGCCGTGTTGATCGCGGCCACCGTGACTTTGACGCACACCGCCGGCGTGCTCGTGCTCGGGCTGCTGTTCAGCGCGTCTGCCTCCTTCGCCGGCGAGGTCGTGTTGGCGGTCCTCGGGGTGATCAGCGGGCTGCTGGTGGCCGGGATCGGCGTCGTGCTGGTACGCGGGGCGCTGCGCCGCCGTCGCCAGACGCATGTCGACGAGCTCTGGGGTCACGGCCATGGTCACGACCACGGCCACGGCCACGGCCACGGTCACGGTCACCAACCCGCGCCGGCACAGGTGTCGGTCGCCGCGGGGCAGGCACGGGCGGTGACCCTGCTCGATCCCAGCCATCCACACAGCCATGACCGCGACGCAGGTCACAGCCATGATCACGAGGCTCGTCACGACGACGCCCATGACCACGACGCAGGTGGCAGCCATGATCACGACGCTGGTCACGAGCACGACCACGATCACGACCACGACGCTGGCCACGGCCACGGCCACTCCACCGCAGCACCGGCCCCGGGTGACCAAGAGCATGGGTTTCGCCGACTGACATTGGTCGGGATGGGTCTCGCCGGTGGCCTCGTGCCGAGCCCGTCGGCGCTCATCGTGCTGCTGGGAGCCATCGGCTTGGGGCGCACCGGGTTCGGTGTCGCCCTGGTCATCGGCTACGGCATCGGGATGGCCGCAACCCTGACCGCTGTCGGCTACCTGGTGGCGAAGCTGCCGGGCAAGCTGCACCGGCTGCGCGCCCTGACCCGTCACCGCTGGGTCGCGCGGTTGTCGGCCGCCGGCCCCATCGTCACCGCCGCTCTCGTCTTCGTCGTCGGCGTGGGCCTTGCGGTGCGCAGCGCCGGTC
>JACCVA010000197.1 GCA_013698435.1 Nocardioidaceae bacterium
CAGCCATCCGGGCCCGCGGGCTGCCGACCGCGCTGGTGTCCGACGAGCGGCTGAGCATGTCGACTCTGAAGCAGGTACGCCGAGCGGTCGGCTCGTTTCCCGACTCCGAGGTGCACGTCGTGGTCACCGTCCGCGACCTCGGCAGGATCGCCGTGTCAGCGTGGCAGGAGGACGTCAAGAGCGATGAGACCTGGACCTGGCAGCAGTTCGCCGCGGCGATCAAGGACCCCCAACAGATCGCCAAGGCGCCGGCCCGCGGCTTCTGGCTGCGCCAAGACGGCCCCAAGATCTGCGAGACGTGGGAGGCCGGGGTCGGGGCCCCCCGCGTGCACGTCGTCACGGTGCCGCAGCCGGGTGCGTCACCCGACGAGCTGGTGAAGCGGCTCGCGGCGGTGGTCGGCTTCGACGCCGCTCTCCTCACCGAACCGGCAGCATGGACGAACGAGACCGTCGGGGTCGCCGCTACCGAGGTGATCCGGCGCGTCAACGAGCGGCTGGCTGGGCGGCTCAACCAGCGTGAGCACGACCGGGTGATCAAGAACACGCTCGTACCGATGCTCGCCGGGCGCACCGAGCCGGTCCGCTTCGGCCTTCCCGAGGAGGACGTGGAGTGGGCCAGCAGGCGCGCCGACGAGATGATCGCGGCGCTCCGAGACCGCGGCTACCCGGTCGAGGGTGACCTCGACGAGCTGCGCGTCGAGTTCCGCAGTGGCAGCCGCCGCCCCGACGACCCCAGTGACGCCGAGCTGCTGGACGCGTCGGTCGACGCGCTGACCCTGCTCGCGGAGGAGTACGCCACCTCGTGGTGGGTGCGCCGCAAGGCCACCATCGAGGCCGACCTGGGCGCGCCTGACCTTGCCAGCAAGGCGCGCGGTGCGGTCTTTCGAAGCCAACGCAAGGCCGCTGAGCTCGCCGACCGCAGCTCACTGGCCGCCAGGGCGGTCGCCTCCGTGCTCAAGGCCCGTGACCGGTCCCGGGTCAAGGCGCGCGACAAGGCGCAGCAGGCAGACGCCGAGTAGCGTTCGCGCCATCGCGCGTACGCCGTCGTGCCGCGGCTGAGCGACCGCTCGTCACTGCCCCGACTCGGTGCACTCGATCGAGGCGGTGTCGTCGTCGGCGATCTGGCCGAACAGGTCCTGTGCCGCCTCCTCGTCCCAGAGGACGGCCGAGCCGGCGGGCGTGCTTGCGCCGAGGGAGCGGATCGGGATGACGCAGCGCTTGGCGTCGTCGCCTGAGCTGTGCGCCATCGCCCACGCGAAGCGGGCCAGGTCGAACGGACCGACCTCCTCGCCCATCTGCAGCGACTCGGCACCCGCCTTGTTGATCGTGAAGTAGCGCCACGGCAGCACCACCGTCTGCCAGGACGCCACCCGCTGCCCCACGGAGGCGATGACCTCGCGCTGGTGCTGGGCCCGGGTGATGTCACCGTTGCCGAAGGCGCGGGAGCGCGAATACTGCAGCGCGGTGTTGCCGTCGACGTCCTGGCAGCCCTTGTCCATCTTCAGGTTGCCGGCCTTGGGGTCGTCGATGGGGGACGTGGGGCAGACCCGAATGCCGCCGACCGCGTCCACGACGTCCACGAAGCCGGTGAACCCGACCTCGATGTAGTCGTCGATGCGCAGCCCGGTGTTCTGCTCCACCGTGGCCACCAGCAGCTCGGGACCGCCGAAGGCGTAGGCGGCGTTGATCTTGTTCTGGCCCTTGCCGGGGATGTCGACGTAGGAGTCCCGGGGCAGCGACAGCAGCACATTGGGGCCGGGTCCGGACGGGACCTGCAGCACGATGATCGTGTCGGTGCGCTGACCAACGGCGTTGCCGGTTCCGAGGTCGCCGCGTTCTTGCTCGGTCAGGTCCTCGCGGCTGTCGGACCCGACCAGCAGGTAGGTCGTGCCCGGCGTGTCGTCGGGGCGGGAGCCGCTCGGCTCCGCGTCGACGTTCGTGATCTGCGAGAACGCCCAGATCGGCACCGCGACCAAGAAGAGAACCCAGACCAGGATCAGCCCGAGGATCCCGCGCAGCCACCAGTTCCGATGCCGCCGCGGCCGTCGGGGTGGTCGAGATGGGCGGGTTGCCGGCGGTTGGCGGGGGGGCGAGGTAGGGCTGGCCGCAGTGGCGAACCTCGGCTCGGAGCGCTGGCTCTGGCTGTCCCGGCCAGCTGGTGGAGCGTCGTAGGTGCCGCCGAATGATGTCGGACCCGCAGGCTGAGCCGGCCGCGGCGACTCCGACTCCTGTCGGGGCGGCACCTTGAGCACCTGGGTGTGCTCATCGGCGTTTGCGGGAGGTGTCGCTTCCTCGCTCGCGGGGGCACCACCGAAGCCGTCCGGTGGCGGTGTCCACTGTTGCGTGGCCTCCGGGTCGGCAGGGCTGAGCCGCTGGGTGGCCTCGGGGTCGCCGGACTGCTGGTGACCTTCGTCGGACTCCGGTGAGCGGCCCGAGTACAACCAGTCGTACTTCGGGTCGTCCGGGTCCTGCTTGTCGGCCATTGCCCTACGCTACCGAAGCAGACAGCCTGATCCGGCCGCTCAGCGGCTCGGCAGGCTGCGGCGGGTCGTGAGCCGAGTGACTGGTGTGTCTGGTGATACTGAACCCCGTGTCGTCCACCTCACCTCCCGCTGACTGCGGCGTGCCCGTGCGCGGCGGAGCCTCGGCGGTGGTTGCGCGGGCGCGCCTGCGGCGGGCGCTCGCGCTCACGTTGATGACCGTCCTGGTGCCGGGAAGCGCCCAGGTCGCTGCCGGCAACCAGCGGGTGGGCCGCATCGCCATGCGCTGCGCACTCGCCGCCGTCGTGTTCGCCGCGACCCTGCTGGTAGTGGGTCTGCTGGCTCCGCAGCACCTCGTTGCCTTCTTCTCCAAGGTGTGGTTCCTCACCGGGCTGCGCGTCGCGCTGGCTGTGACGGCCGTCGGCTGGGCGTACCTGGTCGTCGATGCGTGGCGGATCGCCGACCCGCTGGGGCTGTCACAGCGACAGCGGCTGTTGATGACCGGCCTCAACGGGGTCCTCTGCCTGGGCCTGTCCGGCGGGCTGCTCTTCGCCAGCCACCTCGTGGCGGTCCAGGAGGACTTCATCTCGACCGTGTTCGCCTCGGACACGGTCTCCCATCCGGCGCAAGGCCGCTACAACGTGCTCCTGCTCGGGGGTGATGCTGGACCGGGACGTTCGGGGGTCAGACCCGACAGCCTGACGGTGGCCAGTATCGACAGCGAGACAGGCCGCACGGTGCTCTTCGGCCTCCCCCGCAACCTGGAGGACGTGCCGTTCCCGGCGGGCTCGGTGATGGACGAGCAGTTCCCGGACGGGTTCGACTGCGAGGGCTGCTATCTCAACGGTGTCAACACATGGGGCACCGACCATGCCGAGCTGTTCGCGAGCTCCGAGCACCCAGGCATCGACGCCACCGTGTCGGCCGTCGAGCAGATCACCGGCCTCCCGATCAGCTACTACGTGCTCATCGACCTGCGCGGCTTCCGGGAGCTGGTCGACGCCGTCGGTGGCGTCGAGCTCAAGGTGGCCGAACGCATCCCGATCGGCGGCGTCGGCGGCCCGGTGACAGGCTGGATCGAGCCCGGCAAGCAGCATCTCGACGGTTTCCAGACGCTGTGGTTCGCGCGCAGCCGGGCCACCTCCAACGACTACTCACGCATGGCCCGGCAGAAATGTGTGATGAACGCGATGCTGCGACAGCTCGACCCGCAGACGGTGGTCACGAACTTCGGCGGTATCGCCAGCGCCGGCAAGCAGGTCATCTCGACCTCGATCCCCAGCGGTGATCTCGCGACCTTCGTGGACCTGGCGCTCAAGACCCGGAACCTGCCCGTCTCCACCGTGTCGTTCGTGCCGCCGAAGATCGACACGGGCGATCCGGACTGGGCGCTGATCCGCTCCATGGTGAGCGACGCCCTGCGCAGCTCCGGGGTGAAGGACGGGCTGGACCTGCGGCCGCAGCGGTGGCTGCCCCTAGCCGAGCGGTCGGGACCGCCAGACGCCAACGACAGCGGCGACCTCACCAGCACCTGCTGAGGCCGCCATGTCGATCAGGAGGCGCCCTACGATGAGACCGCCGTCGTAGGCGGCCTCAAGCGAGATCTTCGAGAGGATGCCGGACGCGTGAGCAACGCTGGTGTCGCGGCCGTGGTGGTGACCTGGAACCGTTGCGACCTGCTCGCCGAGTCCCTGCGGGCGCTGGACGCCCAGACGCTGCCTCCGCAGCGGATCGTCGTCGTCGACAACGCGTCCGACGACGGCACCCAGGGGCTGTTGGCACGCGAGTTCCCGCACGTCGACGTCGTCCGCACGCGGCGCAACACCGGCGGCGCAGGCGGCTTCGCGCTTGGGCTGCGCAGGGCTCTGGACACACCCTGCGACGCCGTCTGGCTGATGGACGACGACACCGTCCCCGAGACGCAGGCACTGGCGGCGCTGGTCGCGGCACGCCAGTCGTACGTCGACCCGGCGTACCGCGGTCGGCTGCCGGCGGTGGTCGCGTCTCGCGTCGTCTGGACCGACGGCCGAGACCATCCGATGAACACCCCACGCAGGCGGCCAGGTGCGCGGGCCCCGGACGTGGCGTCCGCGGACGCGGTGGGATGCGTGCCCATCCGATCGGCGTCGTTCGTGTCGATCCTCGTCGACGCTGCCCTGGCGCGTGAGCGGGGCCTGCCGGTTGCCGACTACTTCCTCTGGAACGACGACTTCGAGTACACGACACGGCTGATCCGCGGCCGCGTCGGGCTGTGGTGTCCGGCGTCGGTCGTGGTGCACAAGACCGCGACTTTCGGGTCGACCGACGCGGATCCCGGAGAGCGGTTCTTCTACGAGGTGCGCAACAAGGTGTGGCTGTTTCGGCGTTCGGGTGGGCTCGCCCCGCTGGAGAAGGCGGCGTACGCCGGATCGACGCTGCGGCGCTGGGTCCACACGTTCGCCGGCTCGACGGACCGCCGCACCCTGTGGCGGGGGCTGCGTCGTGGAATCACCGACGGCATCCGTACCCGTCCCGCGGACACGGCCGGGCTGATCGACGAAGCGCTCGGAGGCGATGAGGCGCCGCCGCCTTCGGGAGGGCGGGACAGCCGTGGCTGAGGAGTTCAGCCTCCTGATGAGCGTCTGGGGCGGTGACGACCCGGACTTCCTCGAGGCGGCGTTTCGATCCGTGGTCCACGACCAGACGAGACCGCCCGACGACGTGGTCCTCGTCCAGGACGGCCCGGTGCCGCCCGAGCTCGAGACGAGGATCACCGGGCTGATCCACGAGTCCCCGGTGCCGACGACCTTGCTGGCGCTGGATGCCAACATCGGCCTCGGGCTGGCGCTCGACCAGGGGATGGCCTCGTGCGCCCACGACATCGTGGCGAGGATGGACGCCGACGACATCGCGCTGCCGCACCGGTTCGCGATCCAGGTGCCGCTCGTCGAGGGTGGCGTCGATATCGTCGGCTCCGCGCTGCTCGAGTTCGGCAGCGGCCCCGACGACATCGTGGGGAAGCGGGTGCCCCCCATCGACGCCGCCGAGATCGTCCGTTACTCACGGTTCCACCAGCCGTTCAACCACCCGACCGTCGTCTACCGGCGCTCCGTCGTGCAGGCGGCCGGTGGTTACCGGCATCTGGCGATGATGGAGGACTACCTGCTGTTCGCGAAGATGATCGACCAGGGGGCGACGGTCGGCAACGTGGCCGAGCCGTTGGTGCTGTACCGGATCGGTGCCGGCGCCTACGCGCGGCGCGGCGGGGTGGCGTTGCTCAAGTCCGAAGTAGGGCTGCAACGGCAGCTGTACGAGATGGGGTTCACGTCGAGGCCGCAGTTCGTCCGCAATATCATGGTGCGCGGCGGCTACCGTCTCGTGCCCGAGCGCCTGCGCAAGGCGGCGTACCGAAGACTCATCGCACGCAAGGGCGAGCGGTGACAAGGAGACCGCCCAGCCACACCTAGAATCGGTGGTTGAGCGCGCCCGGACAGCCTGGGCCGCCGAGAACGGAGAATACGTGAACGTGGACCTCGTCGTAGTCGGCTCCGGCTTGTTCGGCCTCACCATCGCCGAACGCTGCGCGAACGACCTCGGTCTGAAGGTGCTCGTCCTCGATCGTCGTTACCACGTGGGCGGGAACGCCTACAGCGTGGCCGAGCCCGAGACCGGCATCGAGGTGCACAAGTACGGCGCCCACCTGTTCCACACGTCGAACGAGCGGGTGTGGCAGTACGTCAACCGCTTCACGAAGTTCACCAACTACCAGCACCGCGTCTTCTCGATCTACCGCGGCAAGGTCTACCCGATGCCGATCAACCTCGCGACGATCTGTGAGTACTTCGGGAGGTGGATGACGCCCGACGAGGCGCGTGCACTTGTCGCCGAGCAGGCGACCGAGTTCGAGAGCGCGTCGGCGACCAACCTCGAGGAGAAGGGCATCTCGCTGATCGGGCGGCCGTTGTACGAGGCGTTCATCCGCGGCTACACCGCCAAGCAGTGGCAGACCGACCCCACCAAGCTCCAACCGGAGATCATCAGCCGGCTGCCGGTGCGCTACAACTTCGACAACCGCTACTTCAACGACACCTACGAAGGGCTGCCGGTCGACGGCTACACCGCCTGGATGGAGCGGATGGTCGACCACGCCAACATCGAGGTCCGGCTGAACACCGACTTCTTCGACGTACGCGACACCTACGTCGGCAAGGTGCCGATCGTCTACACCGGACCCCTCGACGCCTACTTCGGCAACTCCGCCGGCGAGCTGAGCTGGCGCACGGTCGACCTGGACGTCTCGGTCCAGAACGTCGGCGACTTCCAGGGGACGCCGGTGATGAACTATGCCGACGAGGACGTGCCGTTCACCCGGATCCACGAGTTCCGGCACTTCCACCCCGAGCGCGACTGGTACCCCAAGGACAAGACGGTGATCGTGCACGAGTACTCCCGGTTCGCGGAGTCCGGCGACGAGCCGTACTACCCGATCAACACCGCGGAGGACCGGGCGAAGCTCCTGCAGTACCGCGAGCTCGCCACGGCCGAGCCGAACGTGCTCTTCGGTGGCCGGCTCGGCACCTACAAGTACCTCGACATGCACATGGCGATCGGGTCGGCGCTGACGATGTACGAGAACAAGCTGCGTCCCCACTTCGTGGACGGCGCGGCGCTCGAGAGCGGCGGGGTCGAGGAGTGACCGCCGTCCGTGACCCGTCGGCGTCCCCGCTCGAGCCCCTGGTCAACCCGGGCCGGGTCGGGGGGCTGCGCGACGTCTTCCGCCGGCGCTACCTGCTGAAGCTGCTGGTGCGCAAGGAGCTCCGGGTCCGCTACCAGGGCTCGGTCATCGGGCTCGCCTGGTCGTATGTCAGGCCCGCCGTGCGCTTCCTGATGTACTTCTTCATCATCGGCCTGATCCTCGGTCCGAGGTCGCTGGAGAACCGGGCGCTGCACATCTTCAGCGGCATGATCATGGTCTCGTTCTTCACCAACGCGCTCACCGCGGGCACGAAGTCTGTCGTCAAGAACAAGTCGCTGGTGCGCAAGATCAACCTGCCACGCGAAATGTTCCCGGTGGCCTCGATCCTGGTCTCGGCGTACCACATGATCCCGATGTACGTGATCATGTTCGTCGGCTGTCTGCTCACCGGGTGGCACCCCGACCTCAGCTCGCTGCTCGCCGGCACCATGGCAGCGGTCATCGTGCTCACCTGGGGGCTGGGCGTCGCGTTGCTGCTCAGTGGGCTCAACGTGTTCTACCGCGACATGCAGAACGTCATCGACGTCGTGCAGACGGTGATCACCTGGACCGTGCCGATGATCTACCCGTTCAGCGTCATCGCCGACAGGTTCCGCGAGAACCACCAGGTCGTGTACGAGCTGTATCTCTCCAGCCCCCTGTGCATCTCGGTGCTGCTCAACGACCGGGCGTTCTGGCTGCCTTCGGTCAGCAACCGCGACCAGGCGGTGCGTCAGGAGCTGCCCAGCCACCTCTTCGAGCGCGGCCTGGTGATGATCGTGCTGGGCGTCGTGTTCGTCTGGCTCGCGCAGGCGGTCTTCGCTCGCCTCGAGGGCCGCTTCGCGGAGAAGCTCTGATGGCGGAGGCGATCATCGTCGACGGCGTGGCGAAGACCTTCAAGCTCGCCAACCACCAAACCATCAAGAAGCTCGCCGTCAACGCCGCGAGGCGCCGGCCCCTCAGCCGCACGTTCACCGCGCTCGAGGACATCTCCTTCAAGCTCGAGCAGGGTGACAGCCTCGGTCTGATGGGGCTCAACGGCTCCGGCAAGAGCACGTTGCTCAAGATGATCTCCGGGGTGATGTCGCCGGACCGCGGCCAGGTGCTCACCCGCGGCCGGATCGCGGGACTCATCGAGGTAGGAGCCGGTTTCCATCCCGAGCTCTCCGGGCGGGAGAACATCTATCTCAACGGCGCCATCCTGGGCATGAGCGAGAGCGAGATCAATGCGAAGTTCGACGCGATCGTCGACTTCTCGGAGATGGGGCAGTTCCTCGAAAGCGAGGTGCGGCACTACTCGTCGGGGATGTTCATGCGGCTTGCCTTCTCGGTAGCCGTCCACACCGAGTGCGACATCTTCTTGATCGACGAGGTGCTGGCGGTGGGGGACCAGCCGTTCAAGAAGAAGTGCCTCGCCCGCATCCACGAGCTCAAGGCCGCGGGCCGGACGCTGGTCTTCGTCAGCCACAGCGCCAAGCAGGTGCAGCGCGTGTGCACGCGCGGGATCGTGCTGGCCAAGGGGCGGGTCGCCTTCGAGGGCACGTCGGAGGAGGCCGTGCGCTTCTTGGGGTACGAGACTGAGGACGAGACCGACGAGGGAAACGAGGACTGAGCGCGAAGATGTGAACTACCGCACTGTAGTTCTCTCATACAGGGTGCGAGGATCTGTGACTGTTGTGACATTTAGTAATCAAGTGATTACACACCGCCATTGGAGTCCCCTGTGCCCACCTCTTTGTCGTTCCCCCGTCTCGGCCTCCTCGCCACCGTGGGCGCGATGGTTCTCACGTCGCTCGTCGCGGGCGGCGGTGTCGCGGACGCGACGCCGCTGAGCGGCGGCGCTTCGACGCCGACGGCTGACGTCGCCATCGTCTCGGTGCCGAACAAGGTGGCGAGCAACGGGTCACCGTCGTCCCACCGCCCGGTACTGGTGCCGGTGAGCCCGACGGTCCGTTCCTACCCCGTCACCGGTGTCAGCCCGGCCGCGGTGTCGACGCTGGCCACGTCGTCGGCTCGCCGCCAGGTGCCGTCGTACGCCGGGTTGTCCGCGCCGGAACCGGCGCACGGTGTCGCCGTCACCGGAGCCACCTGGACGGGGCAGGCGCCGGCAGGGCTGACGCTCGAGGTGCGCACCCGCACCAACGGCAGCTGGTCGCACTGGACCACGCTGGCGTACGACGTCGAGCACGGCCCCAGTGTCGGCTCCAAGGAGGCCGCCAACTCTCGGCCGGGGACCGACCCGTTCGTGGCGGGAGACGTCGACGACGTGCAGCTGCGCGCACTCAGCGACACCGGAGCGCTTCCGCACGGACTCGCCCTCACGGTGGTCGACCCCGGCGCGTCCCGACCGGCGGAGGTGACCTCGTCGAAGGAGGCGACGGCACGCACGTCGAGTCTCTCGGCGACTGCGACGGTGCCGCTGGGGTCCGCGACCGCGACCCCGCCGCCGATCATCAACTCCCGGGCCGCGTGGGGCGCGGACGAGGGGCTCAGGGACTGCTGCGTCGAGTACGGCGAGGTGCACGCGGGTTTCGTCCACCACACCGTTAACGGGAACGACTACACCCGTGCCGAGGTGCCGGCGATCCTGCGCGGTATCTACGCCTACCACACCCAGAGCCGGGGCTGGCGCGACATCGGCTACAACTTCCTCGTCGACAAGTTCGGGCGCATCTGGGAAGGGCGCTACGGCGGTGTGAGTCTGCCCGTGGTCGGTGCGCACACCCTCAACTACAACGAGAACTCCTTCGCCGGTTCGGCGATCGGCAACTACGAGACCGCCCGGCCGTCGGCCGCCATGATCGACGCGTACGCACGGCTCTTCGCCTGGAAGCTGAGCCTGCACGGAGTGCGGCCGAACTCACGCCAAGACGTCGCGGGTACGCCGTTCAACGCGATCAACGGCCATATCGATGCTGCTCAGACGGCCTGCCCCGGGCGCTATCTCTACGCCGAGATCCCGAGCATCATCCAGAAGGCGACGGCGTACCAGCACCTGTTCGTCGCCCGCGACCAGCAGCGGTCGTTCCTCCGGGACCGCCAGCCGGACGTGCTGCTGTTGACACGGGAGTCCGGTTCGGTGGCGTACTCCCGTGGCACCGGGGCACCCGGGTTCGACCCGTCGCTGCCACCCCTGTCCGGCTTCAGCGGCAGGAACCAGGTGACGGCGGTCCGCGACGTGACCGGCGACGGCGCCAACGACCTGATGATGCGCACCGCAGCGACCGGCCGGACCGCCGTCTACCCCGGCAGGCGCGACGGCACGTTCGGCAGCCCTGTGCATGCGACCACCCGATGGTCAGGGACTGACCTCTTCGCCGGTCCGGGCGACGTGACCGGTGACGGGGTGGCCGACGTGGTGGCCCGCAGGACCGCCAACGACGCGTTGATGGTCTATCCCGGTCGGGGCGACGGCACGTTCGGTACCGGCCGGACTTCGATCACAGCCTTCACCACGGTCGACCGGCTCTCCGCCGCGGGAGACTTCGACCGCGACGGGGACCGGGACCTGCTGGCCCGCGGTGTCCGCGGTGTGCTCAGGATTCTGCTCGGCGACGACACAGGTCACTTCCCTACAAGTGTCGCCTTGGCTGGTGGCTGGTCCGGCAAGGACGTCGCGGGAGGCGTCGACCTCACCGGCGACGGCTGGCCCGACGTGGTGGGGCGCGACCCCTCGACGCAGACGCTGTCGGTCTTCGCCAGCATCAGCGGTGAGTCGCTCTCGGAGCCGATCGTGAGGCGGAGCGCACAGGCAGGGTCGTGGACCCTGAGCCGCGACCTCAATTCGGATCGCCGGCCCGATCTCGTCTCGATCGACCGCGAGGGTGCCCTCACCGTGACGCCGGCGCGTCGGCAGAACTGGGTCGCCGCCGCCCACCGCACGCAGCTGACATGGGCCGGGATGGACCGCGTCATGGTCGTCGGCGACTGGGACGGCGACAGCTACGTCGACGCAATGGCCCGCGAGCAGGCGACCGGCACGATGTGGTTGTACCCGGGCCAGTCGACCGGCGGCTTCGGACCGCGCCGGGGAGGCTGGAGCGGCTGGACCAGTCGTACGCTGGTGACCCCGGTCGGCGACTTCGACGGCGACGGCCGGCCCGACGTGATGGCCAAGACCGGCGACGGAAGCATCTGGCTCTACCCTGGGCGGGGACTCGCCGGGTTCGGGCCCCCGATCGTGATGCGTTCCTCCTTGCCCTCCGGCGCGAGCATCGTGTCGGTCGGGCTCTGGAACAAGGACGGGGCACCGGACGTGCTCGTGCGCACGTCGGACACCATGCTGCTCTATCCCGGCAACGGGCCTGGCGGACTCGACGACCCGGTCACCATGGCTACCGGCTTCCGGGGCTACAACGCCGTGCTCGGTGCCGGTGACCTCACCAGTGACGGACAGCCCGACCTGCTCGCGCGCTCTCGCGGTGGCCGCGTCTGGCTGATACCCGGCGCTCAGACATCGGCGAAGAAGCCAGGAGGTGGGTTCGCACCGCGCAGGTATGTCGATTCCAACTGGGGAGAGTACTTCCTGGGATAGCGGTTCAGACCCGATCCGACCACCGCGCGCATGTCACCCGCTCCTGCTCCGCCACGGCCGCACGGGCCTCGTCGGTCGTCTCGGTGACCAAGACGAGCGATGCGCCGACGGCCAGGCAGGCCACCAGGCCACCGGTCAGCCCGTCGTGGTGCGCCGGACTGTGGTCGGTGAGCAGGCGCCCGCCGGCGACGAGTCCGGCGGCCGCAGCGGACTCGTGACCACGTCGCAGGACATCTGCGGGCGAGAGCGGCTCCGGTAGGACGACCGCCGGGTCAGCCATGGGTCGCGGCTCGACCAGCAGGTCCGGCTGAGGCGGCACCTCGACGGCGAAGTCGAGCCATCCAGCCGGAAGGGGTGTCATGAACCGCCCTGCGAGGGGACGCAGCGAGCAGGCAAGGACGAGCTCCGTCGACGGCTGCCGCCCGGAGGCGGACACAGCGTCCGGTCCCACCACCCGAATGTCGACCCCGTCGGTCGGCGTCACGACCGTAAGTCCGGCCGCCCATGCTCCGAGCGCGACTACCGCCGTCTGCCAGTGCGTGGGCAGCTCGATCGCGATGCGATCGCCATGGTCGAGCTGGAGCTCGTCGGCCAGCAGGTTGGCGATCTTGGTGACCCAGTTGTCGGTGGTGGCCACACTCAGCTCGATGCGCTCCTTGCTGTCGGTGTCGTAGTACGTCAATAGCGGCCGTCCGGCCGCCTGGCGTACGAGCGCGCCGAGGGCGCCCAGCGGGTCAACGAAGGCGGACATGGACCCCACTGTAAAGATCGCGGCGCCGCCGGAAGCGCCCCGTAGGCGCTTCTCCCGACCTGCCTCTGTTCGGCCGGTTACGGTCCCGTAACGTTTCGTGACCCGGCCGGACGGGTACCTAGAGCACCTCCAACGGAGGGAGAACTCCATGAAGTTTCTCAAAGGTGGCGCCACCGGATTGGCAGCCGCAACCGCAGTAGCAATGCTCAGCACCCTTGTTCCGGGGGCTGAGGCCGTGCAGCAGCCCACCAACGGGTCAGCTCCGTCGAACAGCGTGACGGCAGCACAGTCGACCGTCGCGTCGAAGCAAGGCACCTTGACCAGCACCGTCCGTGGCACGTTCGGCCGCGCGGGGACCGTCCGCGGCCACTTCGACCCTCGCCGGTTCGTCGCCAAGAACGGTGACACCTACGCTGTCGGCGTGCTGCACGCCACCGCGCGGCGTGGCGACGGAACCCTCGTCGGTCGGGCCAGCAAGACCATCGCCATCCCGGTCAAGAACGCCTTCACCGGCGCAAGCAAGGCCGCGGCTGCTCGTAACTGCCAGGTGCTTGACCTGGTGCTCGGGCCGCTGGACCTGAACCTGCTCGGCCTCAAGGTGCACCTGAACCGGATCGTGCTGCACATCGTGGCCGCATCGGGTGCGGGAGCGCTGCTCGGCAACCTGATCTGTGCGATCGCTGGGCTGCTCGATGGCACCAGCCTGCTCGACAGGTTGCGGCTGGCGAACGTGCTCAACCGAATCCTCGGTGTGCTGAACATCTAGCAGCTCGAACACAACACCGAAAGCGGCTCGCCGGCTCGCGCAGCCAGGTGGGCAAGAACGCCCCGGTCGACACCGACCGGGGCGTTCGCCGTCTCTGCGGCTCCGGCGGGCGTGGTTGGATGACCGCGTGGAAGCGATCATCGTGGCCGGTGGGTTGGGCACCCGGCTGCGGCCGCTGACCGTCACCACGCCCAAGCACCTGCTGCCGGTGGCGGGGACCGCTCTGGTTGCACATCAGCTCGCCAAGCTGGCCGAGGCAGGGGTCGCGCGTGTCGTGCTGGCCACGAGCTACCACGCCGACCAGTTCGAGCCGGAGCTGGGCGACGGCCGCACGTGGGGCGTCGAGCTCAGCTACGTCACGGAGCGAGAGCTGCTCGGCACCGGCGGCGCCATCCGCAACGCTGCGGCACATCTCGAGTCAGCGGCAGACGACCCGGTGGTGATCCTCAACGGCGACATCCTCAGCGGGCACAGCCTCGAGGCACAGCTGCGCCACCACGAAACGGCGTCGGCTGACGTCACCTTGCACCTCGTCGAGGTGCCCGACGCCCGAGCGTACGGGTGTGTGCCAACCCACGACGGACGGGTGACGGCTTTCCTCGAGAAGTCCCCGGACCCGGTCTCACGCCAGATCAATGCCGGCTGCTACGTCTTCAGACGCTCGGTCGTCGACGACATACCCGCCGGCCGGGTCGTGTCCGTCGAGCGCGAGACCTTCCCGTGCCTGGTTGCGGCCGGTGCACTCGTGCTCGGGCATCTTGACCAGCGTTACTGGATCGACGTCGGCACACCGGCGGCGCTGTGCCGGGCATCGGCGGACGTCGTGCGCGGAGTGGCGCACAGTGCAGCGTTTCGGGGTGTGCCCGGCGAGGCCTTCGTCGCACCCGATGCGACGTTGGCGGCAGGTGCGTCGGCGTACGGCGGAAGCTCGCTCGGTGCGGGTGTCACCGTCGCCGCCATGGCAGTGGTGGACGGCAGTGTGGTCGCCAGCGGCGCGACGATCGGCGAAGGTGCGCTGGTGGTCGACTCGGTCGTGGGGCCTGGTGCCAAGGTCGGTGCAGGCGTCGTGCTGCGTGAGGCGGTCATCGGGGACCAGGCTGTGGTCGGGGACGGCTGCGAGCTGGTCGCCGGAGCGCGGGTGTGGCCAGGCCACCAGCTCGCCCCCGGTGCGGTCCGGTTCTCACCGGACGTGTGACACGGGGCTGTCGCGTCACAGGTGGGTGAGCCACGCGATCCCGCCGAGCAGGGCGGCGAACTGCAGTGTGCGACCGAGGATGATCATGGCATGGAAGAGCACCCTGCTGAACTGCAGCTGACCGGCGAGCACCGCCGTGATCGCCAGTGGCGGGAGCGCGACCAGCGCCGAGGTGAAGATGAGCACCGCGACGAGCCACGGCTTGTCGTGGGTCTGCTTGTGAACCTTGTCGTAGCGCCGTTTCCAGTCCGGCTTCTCCATCTGCCTGCGCACGAAGCTCCACCGCATCGACGACCTGCTCACCTCGTACCAAGGGATCTTGCCGACGGACTGGCCGATGCCGGCAACGGTGGCCACCCACCACAGGTTCAGGTCCCCAACGGTCGCGGCGATGCTCGCGATGTAGATCTCCATGTTGATGACCGGGACGACGGCCGTCAGCACGCCCATCCCGAAGGTCGCGATCAACAGCTTCAGCGCCCGCCCCTGCCCTCGGTGTTTCGCTCGGTCGGGTGGTCAGCCGCCCTGGTGCCAGAGGAAGCCCTCAGGTGCGTCGTCGTAGGGGTACTTCTTCATGAACGAGTCGAGCACGGCGCCGGAGAACGTGTCGCAGTACAAGCTCTCACCGAAGGAATCTTGCGGCTTGTTGTCGGTCGCCGGCTTGTAGGTGGGCTGGTGGATCGACCAGTGCGTCAGCGCGATGTGCTTGCCTTCCGGGATCGGGTCGCCGTCGTCGGAGGTCCACGGAGCAAGGATCATGTTGTAGCGCGGGTCGTCACCCTCGGCGTCGAACTTGGCGGCAGTCGCCTCCAGCACCTGCATCTGCTCGTCGTCCGAGGCGACTGAGTCGTCGTACCAGACGATCGTCCAGCCGTGCTCGAGGTTGTGCGCCAGCCGCTCCACCTCGGGTCGGTCTTCTGCGTCATACATGTGGACGCCACCCTCGGCCGCCGAAGGGTTATGGGCGCCGAAGGACGGCGGCTGCACGGCGTAGTCCACCCGGTCGGTGGTGTGCTCTCCTTGGCCGGAGGCGACATCCTCCTTGATGGGGCTGCAGCCGGCGCCCGTCTCCTTCGCGCCGATCTCGTTGAGCGCCTGCTTCTTGAGCGCTTCCTTCTCCCTGCGGTCCTGGAGGATGGAGTAGCCCGCGATGCCGACGATGATCAGCGCCACCACGACGCAAGCCGCGACCACGGCGAGCGTGCGACGCCGCTCGGCAGCCTGCGCCTGCCGGCGCATCTGCTCGACCTGCTCGCGGCGGTCACGGTTCTTGTTCGACTTGCTCATCAACGGGGCTCTCGACCTTTCGGGGACCGGCGTGGCGGCGATCAGTCTACGGGGCCAGACAACGCAGGAGTGCCACCGTGCGTCGTCCCGGCCGAGGGGTGACCGGATCCACATCGTCGACCGCGAGCCGGTATGCCGCCGCAAGCACCCGGGCGCGCTCAGTGAGCTCACCGGCGTGGAAGTACGCCTGCGGCCCCGCTGCCTCCACCACCTCGACGGTCAGCAGCCAGGACCGGGGCGGCGACGTACCGCCCGTGGCCCGGTGCACGCTCACCACGACCTGTTCGTGTTCCGACCTCAGCTCTGCCCAGGGCATGACGTCCGAGTCGATCAGAGGAGGAAAGTGCGCCAGCGCCACCTGGTCGTCGCGCATCGCCGCCGCGACGGCAGCCTCCCGGGCACCCAGCCCGAACAGGTCCAAGGCGCTGTCGCGGATCAGCTCCGCTGCTCCAGGCCCGTGGCTGCCCGGCGCCAGCACGAGCTCCCCGAGCCCGCGCAGCACCGCCACCGGTTGGTCGCTGAACTTCCCTTTCACCAGGTCCGCCGCGGCTGCTACCTCGTCCGCGACCGCAGGTGCGGTGACGGTGAGCTCGTTGCCGTGGCGGTCGTGCGCGCCGCGAAGCTCGACCAGGCCGTGCAGGCCGGCGCAGCCGATGGCCAGGTCGATCTGCCCGTTGCGCCAGGCCCGGCCCAGCGTGTCGGTGATGATCACAGCCACGTTGTGACCGGTAGCGCTGTACACCCGCTCGCGCAGGGACTTCGCCGAGGCGTCGGGATCGAGCGGGAGAACTACGACGGTGCCGAGCGGCGTGTTCGACGCGTCGACTCCCGCTGCGGCGAGGACCAGACCATGGCGCGTCTCGGCGATGACGGAGTCTGCGCGTCGCGCCAGCACCCGCACGGTCTCGTCGGACACGACGCTGGCCCGGTCGGCGTCGCGGGTCCTGCCCTCCGCCTTGCTGACCACCTTGCTGGTCACCACCGCGATGTCGCCGTCGCGCAGGGAGGCCGTCTCCACCAGCAGCGTGGCCAGGTCGTCGCCGGCGCTGATCTCCGGCCACTTGACACCTCGCAGGCTCACAGTCGAGTCGCCCATCGGCGGCAGCTGCGGCCTCACCCGGCGTTCCGCCGGATCGAGCCGGCCAGCTCGACAGCCTCGGCGGCCAGTGCGCGAGAGGTGTCCCGATCGCTGAGGTAGAGCGGGACCGCTCGCGCCAGGAGGCCTGCGTCGGTGAGCTCGGGCAGGGCATCACTGTCGGAGTCGTCGACGAGCCAGCCGTCAATCAGGCCGCCATGACTGCGCGCGCCGTAGTGCACACCCACGGCAGCCGCGGAGACGTCGACGCCGATGGCAGGCAGCAGTCGGTCCGCCATGCCTCGCACCGGTGAGCCGCTGATGATGGGGGAGACCCCGACCACGGCGGCGCCGGTCGAGCGGACGGCGTCGGCGATGCCCGGCACGGCAAGGATCGTGCCGACGGACACCACCGGGTTGGACGGCGAGACGAGAAGGACGTCCGCGTCAGCAATCGCCTCGAGCACGCCGGGGCCGGGGCTGGCCTTGTCGGCGCCGACGGGGACGACGGCGTGAGCGACCGGAGCGTGCAGGCGTACCCAGTACTCCTGAAAGTGCACGGCCCGGCGCCCGTCCGGAGCGCCAGCGTCGTCGATGACGACGTGGGTCTCGACGCGGTCATCGGTCATCGGGATGAGTGTGACCCCCAGGTCCCAGCGCGCGCACAGGGCGGCCGTGATCTCCGACAGCGGGTATCCGGCGCCGAGCATCTGCGTACGGACCAGGTGGGTGGCAAGGTCGCGGTCGCCGAGTCCGAACCAGGCCGGTTCTACGCCGTACGCCGCCAGCTCCTCCTTCGCGTGCCACGTCTCGTCGCGCCGGCCCCACCCGCGGTCGGGGTCGATGCCGCCGCCGAGGGTGTACATCACCGTGTCGAGGTCGGGGCACACCCGCAGACCGAACAGCCAGATGTCGTCGGCGGTGTTGCCGACCACAGTTACCTGTGCCTCGTCCTGGTCGCCGGTGGCGAGGGCGTCGCGGAGACCGGCCACGAACCTGGCGCCACCGATTCCCCCTGACAGCACGGCGACCTTCATACAGGCAGGGTAGTCAGCGCTGCGGCGAGGTTGTCACCGGCTGGCCCGTCGTTGTGGCAGGGTAGGAGTGGCCCATTTCCACCGATTGTCTCCGCACACCTCATCAGGGGGTCCACCGTGATCACGGACGCTACAAAGAAATTCCGCGAGATCTTTGCCTACGCACTGTTGGGCGTCGCTGCTCTCTACTTCATCAGCGCCGTGTCACTGCTCTTCAAGAGCGAGGAGGACTTCGGTGGCGCAGGCTTCGCCGACCGCGCCGCCACGGTTGGCTACCTCTTCACCCACCCGATCCTGGTGGTGTCCCTGGCGGCGGCGGTCGCGCTCGTCGCGGGCTTCTCGGAGGCGAGCAAGAACGCCAAGGTGGTCGTGATGGTGGCGCTGGGGCTCGGTGCTCTGTCGCTGCTGTTCGCGCTGATCTCGTGGTTCAGCGCGTTCGGCGCCGACAGCGAAGGTGGCCTCGAGGTGTTCAACGGTGTGTTCGGTGCCGGCAAGCTGGTCGGCATCTTGCTGGGTCTGGCCCAGCTGCTGTTCCTCGGTCTGGTGGTGTTCTTCGCGTTCAGCGTCCTGCGGGCGTTCCCCAAGACCGCGCCCAGCAGCCAGTGGGGGCAACAGGGCTACGGACAGCTTGGCGGACAGACGTGGGGTCAGCAGGACCAGGGCTACGCCGCGCAGGGTGGGCAGGGCTGGGGCCAGCAGGACCAGCCCTACGCCGCGCAGGGTGGGCAGGGCTGGGGCCAGCAGGACCAGGGCTACGTCCAGCCGGGCCAGCAGTCCTACGGGCAGGAGTACTCGACCGGCGGTGCCACAGCCGCCAGTTGGGGCAACCAGTCCCAGGCCGAGCAGCAGCAGCAGCAGCCGCCGCCGCCGCCGCAAGGTCAGCCGGCCTCCTCGTGGGACCAGTCGGCGTCGCAGGGCTGGGGCCAGGAGCAGGCGCAGCCGGCGTGGGGTGAGCAGCCGGCCGACGCTCCGCAGCAGCAGTGGGGTGCGACACCCACCTCCGGGGAGCCCGTCCCGCCAGCGTCGACCGAGCAGGCGCCGGCCACAGAACCCGGAACCGACCCCAACGCCAACCCCAACGACCCCGACCGGCGTGACGACCAGCCGCCGCAGCAGGGCGGCTGGTGGCAGCAGCCGTCGCAATAGTCATCCGCCGGTCACTATTCCACGGCGTGTCGTACCAACATTTCGCGTTCTACTTGACGTAGAGGGGCCTACGGGCATGTAATTCCATTAGTGTCGTTTTACGGCGACGCGACGAGAGTCACCCAGGGTCGAGGAGGCACAACGTGCGGGAAGTCAGCGTACGACAATGGGAAGTGCTCGACAGCGAGGCCGACGCGCTCATATGGCAGGAGCGCGCCCTGTGCGCTCAAACGGACCCCGAGGCGTTCTTTCCCGAGAAGGGCGGCTCAACCCGCGAGGCCAAGCGGGTGTGCCTGTCCTGCGACGTCCGCGGCGAGTGCCTGGAGTACGCCCTGTTGAAGGACGAACGGTTCGGCATCTGGGGTGGCCTGTCCGAACGTGAGCGCCGCAAGCTGAAGAAACGCGCAGTCTGATTCAAAGGTGACGGCCGTACGCGTGGCAGCGACTGCCGTCTAAGGTAGGGGCCGACCGCCACTACGGCGCGAACCCGACGTCCCCTCCTGTGCAAGGTGCCTGCAGTCATGAGTACGGACCACGGCCCCGGTTCGGACGCGGCCATCTTCGCGCCGGGCACGGTTGACCGCAGCCACCATGTCAGC
Organism: Nocardioidaceae bacterium; assembly: GCA_013698435.1. GTDB lineage: Bacteria > Actinomycetota > Actinomycetes > Propionibacteriales > Nocardioidaceae > JACDHG01. The sequence goes on from JACCVA010000197.1 coordinate 19,585, forward strand.
GCTGTCCTCGTCTCCCACAACGGCGCCCGGTGGATTCCCCGCCTGCTCGCCGCACTTCAGGAAATCTCGCCGGCACCTGACGCAGTCGTGGCGGTCGACACGGGATCATCCGATGAGTCCCGGCCGCTGCTGGTGTCCTTTCTTGGGCCAGAGGCGGTGGCGGATGCCCCGGCCGACACCGGCTTCGGCGCCGCAGTCGCGCACGGGCTCGCGCAGCTGCCACCGGTCGACGTGCCCACCCGGCGGCATTGGCTCTGGCTGCTGCACGACGACTGCGCCCCGGCGGCGGAAGCGCTGGGCGAGCTGCTCGCCGTCGCCACCTCGGCCGAGGAGGTCGCGGTCGTCGGGCCCCGGGTGCGGGCGTGGCCGCGGGCCAGGCGGTTGCTCGAGGTAGGGCTCACCATCACCGGCACCGGACACCGCGAGACCGGACTCGAGCCGGGTGAGTTCGACCAGGGTCAGCACGACGACCAGCGCGACGTGCTCGCCGTCGGCACCGCAGGAATGCTCGTCCGGATGGACGTGTGGGAGGCGTTGGGCGGCTTCGACCCGTGCCTGCCGCTGTTTCGAGACGACGTCGACTTCGGATGGCGCGTCACGAGTCTCGGGCAACGCGTCGTCGTCGCACCGGCCGCACTCGTCTTCCACGCGGAGGCCGCCACCCGGGGGGTGCGGGCGATCGACAACGCCGCACCCAGTGCGCACCGCGCCGACCGTCGAGCCGCGCTGTACACGCTGCTCGTGAACGGCTCGGCAGCCGCGTTGCCCTGGCGGTATCTGCGCCTCGGCGGTGGCTCGTTGCTGCGGGCGATCGGTTACCTGCTGGGGAAGCTCCCGACGGCGGCCGTTGACGAGGTGCGTGCCTTGGCTTGGGTGCTCGCTCGGCCGGATCGCATCGTGCGCGGCCGGTCCGCCCGTCGCCGCCAGCGCCTGGACGGGCGGTCCCCGGACCACCGGGCAGCCAGCGCGCTGCTGCCGCCGTGGTGGCTGCCGTACGCCCAGGGGGCTGACTCCTGGCTCGGCCAGCTTGCTGCCGACGTACGAGACCGGGCCGCGACGGCAGGCTCGTCGGTGCGCCAACTGCCGGCCGGGCGGGGTGACGGCAGTGCCCTCGAGACCGGCCCGGTCCCCGAGGAGGCGGAGAACCTGCCGGCTGGCGCTGGACCGGTCAGCTGGGTACGCCGGCATCAGCTGCTCGCCCTCACCACACTGCTGGCGGTGCTCGCGCTCGTGGCGACCCGCGGACTGCACGGGGCCGGCTTCCTGCGGGGAGGCAGCTTGCTGCCGGTTCCCGGCTCGACGAGACAGTGGTGGCAGCTCTACACCGAGACCTGGCATCGCGTCGGTCTCGGCTCGGACGCCCCCGCTGCGCCGTACGTTGCGGTGCTCGCCGTTGCCGGCACGATGCTGCTGGGCAAGGCGTGGCTGGTCGCTGACCTGCTGCTGCTGTTCGGCCCGGTGCTCGGCGCTGCCGGGGCCTACGTGGCGGCGCGACGGCTGGTGGCGGGTCAGGTGCTGCCCGTCTGGGCGGCGCTGAGCTACGCCTGTGTGCTGGCCGTCTCCGGGGTCGCGGTCGGTGGGCACGTCGGTACGGCTGCGGCGATGGTGGTGCTGCCCTGGCTCGTGCGCGCAGCCGTCCCGCTGGCCGACGTGACGCCCGGTACGCCGTGGGGCGCGGGGTTCGCCACGGGGGTCACGTTGAGCCTGCTGGTTGCGTTCGTGCCGCTGGCCTGGCCGATGGCGGCCGCCGTGGGGCTCTCGGCGGTCGTGGTTGCCGTGGTGACGCGGCGCTTCCACCGTGCCGCCCCCATCCTCACAGCGGTGGCGTTGCCCATCGTCTTGCTGCTGCCCTGGTCTTTGCGCTTCCTCGAGGACCCGCGCCGGCTCCTGGTCGAGGCGGGGGTGGTCGACCGCACTGCGCTCGGAGCCGCCGACATCGGCTGGCGGGGGCTGTCGTTCGGACGGTTGGGGGAGGCGGGAGCAGGCCCCTGGTGGTTGACGGCAGGCTTCGTGCTCGTCGCCCTCGTCGCCCTGACGCGTGCGAGCACCCGCACCCGGGTCGCCGGCGCCTGGGTCGCGATCGCGGTCGCTCTCGCGACCGTGGCGGTCATCGGTGACGAGTGGGTGCCGGTGCCCGGGACCGACCAGCTGGCGCACGCGTGGCTGGGCTTTCCGGTCCTGGTCGTCCAAGTGGGCGCACTCGCCGCGGCGGCTTTCGCTGCGGACGGTTGGCGCGCCGACATTGCCTCGGCGAGCTTCGGCTGGCGGCAGCCGGTGGCGGTGCTGTGTGTCGTCGTCGCGTCCGCCTCCACCGTCGCCGGCCTCGCCTGGTGGGTCGGCGCAGCACCGCATGGGGACCTGGCGCGGCAGCCGGCGTCGACGCTGCCGCGATACATGACGGACGCCACGCAGGCGCGTACGACGCAGCGCATCCTGGCGATCCACACCGACACCGATCCCGTCAGCTACAACCTGCGGCTCGGCGACGGTGAGCGGCTCGGCGACGACGGCGTGCTCGCGGCGGAGGAGTCGCCCAAGCTCACCGCGCTGGTGGCCGACCTGATCTCGCAGGGCCGACCCGCAGACATCGCGCGGTTGGCGGACTTCGCGGTCGCCTACGTCGTCCTACCCCGGCCGCACGATGCCGCAGTCGTCGCCGAGATCGACGCGATCCCCGGGTTGTCCAGGGCCTCCACCAACGCCCGGCAGCTCGCGGGATGGCAGGTCGACGCCCCGACCGGGCTGGACCGGGAGGTCCGGTCGGCGGACGGTTCGCGACGCTGGTGGCTCGTCGGTCAGGGATGTGCGTGGCTGCTGGCACTCGTGCTCGCAGCGCCCGGGGCGCGACGCCCGTACGACAAGGAGCCGGTCCGATGAGGTGGGCCCGTGACACCGTCGCCGGTCTCGCCGTGTTGGCGTCGGCCGCGGCGCTGGTGGTGGCGGTCGACCCGTCGCCGGAGCTGACGGCCCCGGTCCGCAGGTCCACCACGGTCGCCCCGCTCGACGTGACGCTGAGCTGCCCGGGGTCTCCCGCCGATGCGCGTACCTCGGTCTTCGCCGTGTCTGCGAAGAAGGGCGACGGCGCCGGGTCGCTCGAGCTGAGGGCGCTCCGCCCGGCGACCGCAGCACCGCTGAGCACTGAGCACGCTGCCCGCGTGCCCATCGTCGAGGAGCTGTCCACAGCGAACGGGCCAACAGCGAACGGGCCCACAGCGAATGGGCCCACAACGAATGTGCACAATGTGGTGGCGGCCGCTTCGGGTCGTCGGGCCTCCGGCGCGGCGGCGTACCAGTTCTCGGTCGAGACAGGCACGGAGCAGTCCGGCCTCGCCGTCAGCGGCTGCGACCGGCCGGCCGACCAGTGGTGGTTCAGCGGTGTCGACACCGACGTGGCCGCGACCTCACGGTTAGTGCTGACGAACCCGAGCCCGGGGATCGTCGTGGCGGACGTGTTGGTCTACGGTCCGGACGGACCGGTGCGCGCCGCTGGTTCGCGTGGCATCGCGTTGGCCCCGACGTCGCGGCGGTCGATAGACCTGGCGACGTTGGCGCCTGGGCTGGGCAACGCCGCTGTACAGGTACGGACCCAGCGCGGACGCGTCGTCGCGGCGATCCACACCACCCGGGTCGTAGGCGTCACCCCGGCCGGGGCGGAGTGGGTCACCCCGGCCACCTCGCCGAGCACCGACATCGTCGCCAATGGCGGTCTCGCCGGCGGCGGGCCACGGGTACTGGTGATTGCCAACCCCGGCCGGCGGGAGGCGCTGGTCGAGGTCCAGGCCCTCAGCGAGTCCGGTCCCTTCAGACCGACCGCGCTGCGCGGCCTCCGGGTGGATCCAGGGTCGGTCCTCGTCACCGACGTCACGGCCGTCGCCGACCGGGCCTCGACCTCCTTGCGGCTCACGTCGA